>JALSJG010000201.1 GCA_026989475.1 Thermaceae bacterium
TTGCCAATCATCAGGGTCCGCTTCACGGCCCCCGATTTTACACCGCGTCAAGGTTTTCGGGTAGGGAGGCGTCGACGAAGAGGGTCTTCGCCTGGCTGTAGGTGACCGTTCCCGGGGGCGCTTTCCGGACCTTGCGCACGTATTTGCGCCGGGTGTAGTCCACCGGAGCGTTCTTCTCCCCCCGGGCTCGGGAGTGGTAGGCGGCGAGTCGGGCAGCGAAGAGGAGGGCCTCGAGCGGCGGGGGTTTCCCCCCGGTCCTCAGAATGACGTGGCTTCCCGGCACGCCCTGGGCGTGAAACCAGAGGTCCTCGGAGCGGGCCAGTTGCAAAAGGGCCTCGTTCTCGCGGGCGTTTCGACCCACCCAAACGGAAAACCCCCCTGGTGCCCGATAGCGAAGCCCGATCTTCGGGCCCTCCTCTCGGGCGCGGGAAAGCCTTTTCCTCAGCTCGCGGGCGGGAAGCCGCTGGATCTCCTCGAGCTCCCCCTCGACCCGCGCGAGGTTGGCCTCGGTCAGGCGAAGGAGCTCCTCCGCCCGTTTCGCCGCCGCCTCGTCCCTTTTCGCCGCCTCGAAGTAGGCTCGGGCGTTCTCCACTGCGCTCTTTCGGGGATCGAGTGCGATCTTCACCGGTTTTCCGCTCGCGTAGTCGAGGAGCTCGACCTCCTTCGCACCGGTGGGTACCTGGTGGGCATAGGCCAGGAGAAGCTCCCCAAGATGCCTTTTTTCCCGGGCCCGCTCGGCCCGGGCCAGGTTGTTCCGGTGGTCTTCAAGCCGGGCGAGCAGGGTGCGGCGCGTCTTCTCAAGCGCTTCAAGAAGCGGCTTTCGGAGCGCCTCCTCGTGGGCCGCGGGCGCCGGCCGGAGCTCGGCCGCAAGGTCTTGGGCAAACTCGGGCTCCATTACCGCGCGTAAAAGGGCGCGGTAAAGCGCCCCGAGGCCCTTTTCGTCGAGAGGACGCTTTGGGTCGAGCCCCGCGCTTCGGGCGAGCGCCTCGGCGAAGCGGGGGCTGAGCCCGTCCACCCGCGCCGCGAGCGCCCGGGGCGGGCGGCCTAGGAGGGAGGCGAGGTCCCCGAGCGATAGCCCCCTCGGATCCAGCTTTTCGTAGGGGGGCGGCGGCAGGTAGCGCCGTCCCGGGAGGAGCTCCCGGTAGCGGTTTTTCTCCCGGGTAATCGCCCGGTCAAGGGCGAGGATCCGGCCTCTTTCGTCGAGCAGGATGAGGTTCGCGTTGCGGCCGGTGGCCTCGAAGACGAGCCGCACCGGCGGGGTGGTCACGAACCCGCGTTCGCCGGCGAAGGCGAAGGCCGCCATTCGGTCGAGCCCCGGTTGGAAGTGGCCGAGGAGCTCGCCCCTCGCTTTCTCCTTGAGCACGCGCTGGAAGGGGGTGAGGGGGCCGCCGCCCTCGACCCTGGGTTCGAAGGCGAGAAAGGGGTTTCCCGGCCGGTAGCCGAAGACGATGAATCCCCCGGGCACCGCGAGCGCCGCGGTCTTCTCGTCGGGAAAGGTCCAGCCCCGGGTGGGAATCGGCGGGGGTGGGAGGTTTTGGAGCGCGTGCCAAAGGAGCAGGCCTTCCACGCCTCTCACGATACCGATCGGATGACCGGGTGGTACGCGCCTTCGTGGGTGGGCTATTGCACGGAGCAATGCTGGCGGTAGCCTGCGCCCTGACGGGTCCGGGCGCGGTGCTCCCGGTGCGGGTTCCGGCTGGGCGGTGGGTGCGCGGCTGAGCGGGATGCAGCTCGGGTGCATCCCCGTCGCCCTATTCGCGGAGCCCGCCCGCAGGTACCTGGCGATCGGCGTCCGGGCGTTCGCCTTCCTGGTGCTCGCGGCGCTCACCTGGTACTTTGTCGAGAAAAAGCCCGGGCTTGTGCTCGGGGCGCTGCTTTTCTTTCTGGTGCTTTTTGCGATCTTCGGAGGGCTTGGAGGCGTGGCTTACCTGCCGGCGATCCAGGGGTACCCGGGGGCAGTCCTTCGGCGCCCGCAGTCTGCTCGCGAGCTTCGCCGTTCTCTTTTTACGGCCGCTTTCGGCGTTTTCCCGAGGGGTTCGCCCTCGCCTTCTTCCTGGCCTTCCTGGCCCTAGGGGCGGGATTTCTCGGTTTCTGGCTCCCGATCATGAAACCCCTCGGGCACCCCTTGCCGCTCGCCTTAAGAAGGTCTTTGCCCTTTTGAAAAACCCCGCCTGCGGAAGCTCCTCTTCGCCTACCTGCGGGTGGGGTCTTCCCTTTTACGCGGTAGCGGCCCGGGACGCGAGCTCCACGCCGAGGAGCTCGCCGCCCTGACCGAGGGGCTGAACCTCCTCCTCGGGCTCTGGAGGGACCGGCGGGGGCTCAGGTGGCGGTGCTTGCCCTGCCCGTACCCCTGGTGGCGCTTTTGGGCAGGGGATCGCCCGCAGCCCTCAGGGTCTTCGCGCTGATCGGGGTGATCTTCAACGGCATCGAGAACGTCTAGCGCCTATCTGCTCGCTTGCGCCCCCCGGGAGGAAGCGGCCGGCCAGACCGCGCTTTTGTACCTAGCCAGCGCTCCCCGGGCGGTCTGGCCCCTGGTCGGTGTCGCGATCGCGGAGGGCTTCGGCTACCGGACGCTCTTTCTCGTCACCGCGGGTTTCCTGCTTCTCGCGGTTTGGACCGCCTTTCGCCTCCCGCGTCCGCTGGAGCTCGACTAGGAAGGCGGTGTGCCCGATCTGGCGGAAGCTGGGGTGGGCCACCGGGGGCCGCACCTCCCAGCTCCGGTGGTGCACCTCGACGACCCGCTCGAGCCGGAGGGGGTGCCCCTCTGTGCTCTGGAGGAGCTCCACCACCTGGGTGATGTTGGGAAGGTAGAAGACCGCGCTACGACCGGGCTTGAGCGCCCGTTCCACGGGATCGAGCACCTTCCAGGGTTCCATCAGGTCGATCGCGACCCCGTCAAAACCCGCTTCTTCGAGCTCCGCCTCGGCCAGGTCCCCGAGGAAAAAGCGCACGTTCTTCGCCCCCCAGGCTGCGACGTTGGCCCGGGCCCGCTCTAGGAAAGCAGGCCGCCGCTCGTAGCTCACCACCTCCCCCGCGTCCCCCACCGCCCGGGCGAGGAAGAGGGTAAGGCCTCCGGAACCCGACCCCGCTTCCAGGACCCGCATCCCGGGCTCGAGGTCAAGCATCATGACGATCGCGGCGGCGTCCTTGGGGTAGGTGACGGTCGCCGAGCGGGGCATGAGGAGGACGTATTCCTCCAGGCTTGGGCGCCTGACCCAAAGGGGCTCGCCCTTGTGGGTCTCGACCACCCCTCCGGGTCCTGCGGCCTCGATCGCCGCGTGTTCCACCGTACCCCGGTGGTGGGAAAAGCGCCCCCCGGGCCGGGTCCGTACCAGGTACTTCCGGCCCTTGCGGTCGGTTAAAAGGTAGAGGTTTTCCCGGCTCATTTGCCCTTTTGGGAAAGGGCCTTTGCCATGCGGGCGTACCGGGCGTACGCCTCGGGGTTGAAGGGGTTCGGGAGGCGGAAGGGGCCGACGAAAACCGTGGGCGTGCCCTCGAGCCCAAGGCTTTCGGCTTCGGCCCGCATCGCCTTGACCACGTCCCGGTACTTTCCGCCCTCGAGGCAGCTTCGAAAGGCCTCGACCTTGAGCCCAAGCTCCTTTGCCAGGGCGACGTAGTTGACCCCCTTGCCCTTTTGCAGCTCGGCGAAGAGCCGGTCGTGGTAGGGCCAGAACTTGCCCTGCTCGGCGGCGCACTCGCTGGCCTCGGCGGCCTGGAAGGCGTCGGGGTGGATCTCGATGAGGGGGAAGTGGCGGTACTCGAAGCGGAGGACTCCCTTCTCCACGTAGTTCTTCTTGATCTCGGGCAGGACGTTGAGCGCCAGGCGCTGGCAGTAGGGGCAGTAGAAGTCGGAGTATTCCCGCACCAGCGGGCCCTTTTCGCCCAGCACGTGCCGGGGTTTGCCGAAGGCGGACTCGGGAAGCTCGAAGGGACCCACCTCAAAACGTAGGCCGTTCTTTGCCTGAATTCCTAATACGAAGGCAGAGCCAAGCCTCACACGGATCGGCCGCTCTTGCTTTTCGATGCGTTCACGGTTTTGCCGGTACCAGGACTTAAAGGGCCCCTTGATCCGGGCGTCGCCCACGGTGGCGGCGAGCACCCGGGCCGCTTCCTCCACGGCGTCCTTGGGCCCCACGTAGCGGACCTTGTAGAGGAGGCCGTCCAGGGCCTCGACCTGAACGTAGCCTTTTTCCAGCTTGATCGGCTTGCCCGCAGTGCCGGGCTTTTCCAGGTGATCGAAAAAACGTTCCACCGGCGCCGCGATCTCGGCGAGGGCGAGGCCGAGAAAGAGCGTAAGGGCAAGGAGCTTGCGCATGGCCCCCACTATAGCTTCAAAAGCTCTAAGAGGTCGAGGACGAAAACGACCGCGCCCCCGACCTCGAGCTCCCCGCCTTCATGGGGCACGGCGCGCGCCTCCGCCTTTTCCACGATCAGCGCCTTGACCTCTTCCAGCCGGGCGTCCTCGACCCCGATCAGGAAGGTGGTGCTTTCTCGGTTGAGGAAACCTCCCCGGGAGGGGAGGCGGGTCGCTTGAAAGCCGTTTTCCACAAGGGCGCGCGCAAGCGCAGGGGCGTCGTCGCTCTGCACCACCGCCACGACCAGCTTCATGGTGGCATTTTACCGGCAGTAGGCTCCATTGCTCGCATCGGCCAGAACATCCAGGTTTTGCGGAACCGTCGAGAGGCTAAGAGGATCGGTACGGGAGGGGACGCGGTGTACTTGGCCCCGGGCCTCTCGAACGAATCTCAGGTGAATCGCTACTGACGTGACCTTTCCGCCGCTGGCTTTGAGGTCAAAGAGACCGGGGTAGCTGTAGGTGGGATCCCAGGGATCGGTGAAGGGCTGGAGGTAATCCACGAGGAGGCGTCCCCGCTTACCGCGGTAGCCGGTATTGCTCGGGTCCGGCGATCCATCCGGGCGAACCGGACAGGACTTCCCCCCTTTGATGCGATAGTAGCTCCGGTATTCCATCAACACCCACACTTTGGAATCGTTGGCCGGGTCGGGGTCGAGGGCTTCGACGGCAGCGGCTTTCGAAACGTAGTAGCTACGCCGCATGGGGTAGTAAGCGTAGAAACGAAAGCAGCCCGCTTTGTCGGCGGAGCATTCGACCCCGTCCTTCTGGGGGGGTAGGATCATTGCCAGGAACTTGGGCCCCACGGTCCAGTCGTGTCCTCCGTCCAGGGTATTGGCGGTACTCCAGCCCGAACTTGTGAGCCTTAGGTTGGCGCCTGACGGCCAAACGTACCAAGCTTCCTTGACCCGGCTGGCGATGAGGTGGTGCGCGATTTGCGCCTCGGCCAAAAGCTCGTTTTGGATTTGCAGCCTCCCCGAAGCTTGAAGGGTCCCCCCAAAAAAACGTACAAAGGCGAGCATGAGGACGGCGAGCACCGCCAGGGACACCAGGATCTCGATTAACGTAAACCCCTTCCGCATCTTAGGGCTCCCGGATGTCCAGGGTGAAACGGGCCAAGACCTTCCCGCCTGGGTCGGTAACGGTCACCGTGACGCGCTTGGCGGGAACGGGCGAGGGATCCGGGGTCGCGGTCGTGCAGTTCGTGGAGAAGCTACGGGTACCCGTGGGTTTGGCGAGCTTGTCCAGGGTTTGAACGTGCACCGCCGTACCCGTGGGCAGGCTTAGGGGGGCACAGGTTTTTTTGTAATAAGCAGGATTTGCCCAGGCAATGCGAATCGCTTCGACCAGCTTTTGGGCCTGCTGGTTGGCGTTCAGCTGGATTCGGGTTTTGCGGGTAATCCCAAAGAGCGGTAGGAGGCTTTGGGAGACCGCGGTGAGCAGGATCAGGAAGATGACAAGGGCGATGAGTACCTCAATGAGGGTCAGCCCTTTAAGGGCACGCACGGGCCACCACCACCTTTCCGGTCACCCCCACGATGCGCAGGCAGGCAGCGATTTTGGTGTCGCGCACGTGCCGAACGCGAAACAGAGTTGAGCCGGCCCCGGTCTCCCCGAAAGGGGGCGTGTAGCTGACCTTCCCAAGGGCGGTCGCGAGTTTCCAGGTCTTGGTGTTCTTCGTGTAGTGAAGTTCAAGGTAAGGTGGGAGCCCCCTCTTGTACTCACGGTAAGTGTTGCCCGAACTGTCCTCGGCCTTGAGGGTGAAGTTACGGGGGGCGGGAAATTCCACGCGGGCGGTGACGTTGTAACGTTGTGCGAGCGATCGGGCGTCGCGAAGGGTGCTGGCGAGGAGCGCGATCCCTTCCCGCACCTCCGCCCGCCAGCGGGCCTTGCGATAGCCGTTGTAACCCACCGCGAGCAGGATGGCGAGGATCGCGATCACGATGAGAAGTTCGAGAAAGGTGTAGCCCCGCTGTGAAAGCATCGCTAGTTCCCCGGCACCTGCCGCCAGAATCCAGGGGTCCCGGCTTCCACCTCCCCGAGGTCGGCGTCCCACTTACCCTCTACGAAACGGGGGAAACCCGGGGGCGCGAGGCCTTCGAGCATGCGGCGGTCGTAGGTGAGCGCCGAGCGGTAACCGAGCAGCTTGTCCTCACCGCCGCAGTCTCTTCTCCAGTTGAGCGGCCCGATTTTCTTCTGAATCAAACCCCCGAGCAGCTTGAACCGCCCGAGCTCACCGCGGAAGCAGTGCTGCACGTGGCGGGTTTGGATTTCCCCGTCGTAGGCCATCAAGACCGCGTGAACGGTGAGGTCCGCCCCTTCGTTCGCCCACACTCCCTGTGGATTCAGGTGAATGTTCCTTCCGTAGATGCCGAGGAGGTTCGGGGCGGGGTCCTTGTAATCCTTCTCCGTGCAGCGGTCGACGACCTCGTCGGTGTCGCCATCCCCGTCCGCATCCGCGGTGTCCCGGTGCGGGGTCTTGGTACAGGCGGGCTTGGCGTAGGCTAGATCGCCGGTGATGTGGAAGTCCTTGGGAGAAGCGAGGCTGATCTGGGCGAACTCGGCGATCGCGGGGATCGGGGGGTCGGCGGGATCCGCTTTCGGCGGTCCGCTGACGAAGAAGTCGTCGATCTCGGTGAAAATGATGCCGTTAAAGGGCCCGCTGGTGTATTGCACCGGGGTAACCGGTCCCTTTTTACTCGCGACCTTGATGTGCGGGTCGCTCTCGGAGTAGCGGAACTCGATGTATTCGGTTTCGGTTTCGATCTTATAGCGGTCGCGGGCGATGAAGCAGGTGTAGATGCAAGTACACCCACTCTTGCAAGCAGGCTTGGGTTTTCCGCTACAGGCGGCTCCGGTGGGGTCGGCCCAGGGGCTCTGCGCCCGGAGTTTCGCAAACCCGCTAATGGGAAAGAGGATCCGGTAGCCGTACTTCCAGAGCTCGGGGACCGGGAGCGGGCGTTCGACTCCGCCCCCTCCACCGCCCGGAGTGCCCGGGGGTGAGGGTGATGGAGTCCCCGGGGGTGTGGGTGTGGGGCAGGTTTCCTTGCTCTTGAACCATCCTGCGGGCTTGGTCTTCACGTACTTCCAGCCCTTGACCTTGGTGAGGTAGATCCGGATCACCTGCTCGTCCCCCTTGGCCTCGAGCAGGATGCGGTTTCGGCCTCCGCCGGTGAGGTATTTGCCCACGCAGGCCGTGGGGGGCGGATCTCCGGCCTTGACCCATCGCGCGCTAGGCGTACTGCAAAACTCGGCGGGATCGATGTAGATCCCATCGCTCAGCGCCTGGGCGCGGAAACTATCGATGGCATCGGAGCCGGGCAGCTTGATCTCGGCCCGGTCCCAGTTCACGTCGCGCTTGTACTCCCAGGGGGGATCGGGCTGACCGTCCCCGTCCGCGTCTACGTGCTCGCAAAGTTCCTCCTTCTTGGTAACCGGGTCGTAGCAGATGGGTTTTCCAAGCGCGTCGGTGGCGATGGCGAACTCCGGGGAACTTTCCACCAGGTTCCACCAGTGTTCCCCGTCGACGCCGGGGGGCGGGGTCTCGTAGCCACTCGTTCCCGCCAGGGTTTCTCGCCAGTACGCGCGGATCCCCGTGCCGTGACGGGAGGGACCGGCGCTCGACACGGGCCCGCCGAACCAGGGCCGGCTTCCCCGTTCGAAGGCCAGGTAGTCGTTCGCGTGGACCGGCCCGTCGATCACCGTCTTGTCGGTAAAGACGATCATGTTCTTGCCGGAGAGGGCCTTTTGCTGATCGAAGAAGAAGGCGAACCAAGCGTAGCTCGGGGACTTGAGCACGAGGCTGAGCCTGGACTCTCCCTCGTTACCGATCTGAATCGCCCGCCTCGCGAGCAGGTTGCCGCTTGAGTCGAGCACCTCACCGATGGAAACAAGCTGCTCTTTACCGGTGAGCGAGCCGAAGAGGAGTTCGATCTCGCCCTTCCCGATTGTGAGTTGGATGGGCACGATTCCCGCGCGGCTATCGGTGGCGATGCGGTAGCGCACGGTGACCTCGGGGGTCGATTCGATTACCCGTTGCAGGTTCGCCTGGGTTCCTCGCAGGATCTGCCCCCAGTACCGGAAGACCTTTTCCTGGTATAGGGTGGTGCTGTCGCTTGGGTTCACCGTGCCCTGGGCTTCGTACACGCTCCGGTCGATGTAGTCGAGGAAGAAGACCATCCAGCGTTTTCCGAGCTGGGCGTCGGTGATCGTTTTGTCCTCGATTTGCTTTTTTAGGGTGGCGAGCTTGGGCGTGCAGGTGAAGCTCGACTTGCCTCGGATGGCCTTCTTGAGTTTTTTGAGCGTGCTCGCACCGGGGCTCGTGGTGCCGTAGCAAAGGGCGGCGAGCCGGGTGGCCAGCTTGTCGACCGCCGGATCTCCGGCGCTGAGATCCACGCGCGTTTTGGTAAGCAGCTCACCGAAGGCGGCGAGGATCGCAATGCTTTGCTCGGCTCCCGACTCGGCCGCGAACTGCGCTTTGAGCTCGATCGACTTGTTACCCGCCACCTTGCGGTTGGAAAGCGAGAAGGAGCCCACGACCGCAATCAGCACCACGAGCAGCGCAACCGCCGCAATCAAAGTGATGATTAATGCGACCCCACGCGAGTTCCTCATTCTAAACCTCCGGATCCGCACCCCACTCTAACATTTAGAGTCTACTCGAAAAACCCCCAAATGGGGGGTGCACCTGAACCAGGCGGGCCCAAAGAAGTGGGGCGGGGTTTACGGTATTCCGGAAAGCTCCCTGAGCAGCGGTTCGTGAATCGAACCGTTGGAAGCGAGGATGAAAGGCTTCTCAAGGGAAAACGGGTGACCTTTAAGGTCGGTGACCCTTCCCCCCGCTTCTTCGACGAGGAGTACACCGGCGGCGACGTCCCAGGGGTTGAGCTTCATCTCCCAAAAGCCGTCGATCCGGCCGGCGGCGACGTAGGCGAGGTCGAGGGCGGCGGCCCCGGGACGGCGGACGGGGATTCCGAGGGAGATCACCCGCCGGAAGTACTCGACCGCTTCGGGGACCCGCTCGACGTCGTAGGGGAACCCGGTGGCGAGCAGGCTCCTTTTGAGTTCCTGGGTTTCGGAAACCCGAATGCGGGTACCGTTTAGGTAGGCGCCGCCGCCGCGGACGGCGGTGAAGAGCTCGTCGTGGGCGGAGTCGAGTACCACCCCCACAAGGACCTCGTCTCCCCGGGCCAGGGCGACGCTGACCGCGTACATGGGAAAGCGGTGGGCGAAGTTCACGGTGCCGTCCAAGGGGTCCACGATCCAGCGGTATTCTCCCTGGCCGCTTTCCCCCTCTTCCTCACCTAAAAACGCGAAGTCGGGGTGGCGCCTTGCGAGAAAGTCTCGGATCGCGGACTCGGCCTCGCGGTCGGCTTCGGTGACCAGGTCCGAAAGCACGGTCTTGCTCTCGGCGGTAAAGCCTCTCGCCTGGTAGTATCGGTGAATCCCTTGAGCCAGGCGGGCTGCGGCGATCGCGTCTTCCAGGAGGGCATCCAGGTCCGGAGCCATGCCCCGAATATACGCTTTTTTTCGTTATGATGGGCGTATGAGGCTGAAAGGGGAGGGGAAGGGTCCGCTCCCGCCGATGCTCAAGCAGTACGTGGAGCTCAGGGACGCGTACCCCGATTACCTGCTCCTCTTTCAAGTGGGGGATTTTTACGAGACTTTCGGGGAGGACGCCGAGCGGCTCGCCCGCGCTCTGGGGATCGCGCTTACCCACAAGACCTCGAAGGACTTCACCACTCCGATGGCCGGAATCCCCATCAAGAGCGCGGAAGCCTACATCGAGCGACTTCTGGCGCAGGGTTTTCGGGTGGCGGTGGCCGACCAGGTGGAGGATCCCGCGAGCGCCGACGGCCTGGTGCGACGGGAGGTCACCCAGCTCATCACCCCGGGGACGGTGGTGGAGGAGCGCCTCCTTCGCCCCGACGCCAACTACCTGGCGGCGATCGCCGGGGAGGACGGCTACGGGCTCGCTCTTTTGGACCTTTCCACCGGAGATTTCAAGGGGGCGGTCTTCTACGGGCGCTCGGCGCTCCTCGACGAGCTCGCCCGTTACCGGCCAAGCGAGCTGCTCTTAGCGCCGGAGCTTTACGAGAACGCGGCCTTTCGGGCCCAGATCGCCGAGCGGCACCCGGTGATGCTATCCCGGATGGGGTTTGGCGAAGACGAGGTCCGGGGCGTTCTCGAAGCGCAGTTCGGGCGCCTGCCCCCGGGACTCGATCATCCCGCGCTCCTGCGCGCCGCCGGCGCCGCGCTTCGTTACGCCGCCGAGACCCAGCGCGGGCGCATGGCCCAGGTGCGCCGCTTTCTCCGCTACGATCCCGGGGCCTCGCTGCAGCTGGACGCGGGGGCGCTCGCTACCCTGGAGGTTTTCGAGCCGGCGATCGGGGACGACGAGCAAAAGACCCTCTTCGGGGTTTTGAACCGGACGAGAACCGCCCCGGGTCGGCGGATGCTCCGGGAGTGGCTCCTGCGGCCGCTCCGGGACGCGGCGCTGCTCTCCGCCCGGCTCGACGCGGTGGAAGCCTTGGTCAGGGACGGGGAGCGAAGGGGCGCGCTCCGGCGGGCGCTTTTCCGGATCCACGACCTCGAGCGCCTGGCCTCGCGTCTCGCGGCCGGGAGGGCGAACGCCCGGGACCTGGTGGCGCTCGCGCGGAGCCTGGAGCGGGTGCCCGAGATCAAGAAGGCCCTTGAGCCCGTGTCCGCTCTCGCCGGTCTCGTCCAGCGGATGCCCGAGCTCGACGAGGTGCGGGAGGCGATCCGGGCGGCGTTGGTGGAAGAGCCTCCCGCCAAGCTCACCGAGGGGGGGTTGATCCAGGACGGCTACGACGCCGAGCTGGATCGGCTAAGGCGGCAGGCGGAGGAAGGGAGGGCCTGGATCGCGGCGCTCGAGGGGCGGCTCCGGGAGGAAGCGGGGATCCCCACCCTCAAGGTGGGCTATAACGCGGTGTTTGGCTACTACCTCGAGGTAACCCGGCCCTACTACGACCGGGTACCTGCCGATTGGCGGCCGATCCAGACGCTCAAGGACCGCCAGCGCTACACCCGGGCCGACCTCAAGGAGAAGGAACGGGAGATCCTGCGCGCCGAGGAGGCGGCGAAGAGGCGCGAGGTGGAGGTTTTCCAGAATCTCAGGGAGGAGGTCGCCCGTCGCTTCGAGGCGGTGCGGGAGCTGGCGCTCGCACTCGCCGAGCTCGACGTGTACGCGGCGTTCGCCGAGCTCGCCGCCGAGGCCGGGTATGTGCGGCCGCAGTTCGTGGAGGGCCGCGTCTGGATCGAGCAGGGGCGGCACCCGGTGGTGGAGCGCACCCGTGCCTTCGTGGCCAACGACCTCGAGCTCGGCCCCGAGCGGCGGATGATCATCCTCACCGGCCCCAACATGAGCGGGAAGTCCACCTACCTGCGGCAGACCGCGCTCATCGCCCTGCTCGCCCAGGTGGGTAGCTTCGTGCCCGCCAAGCGAGCGGAGCTTCCCCTCTTCGATCGTATCTTCACCCGGATCGGGGCCGCCGACGACATCGCCGGCGGGCGGAGCACCTTCATGGTGGAGATGGAGGAGCTCGCCGCGATTCTCTCCGGAGCCACCGAGAAGAGCCTGGTCCTGCTCGACGAGGTGGGGCGGGGAACCTCGAGCGCCGACGGCCTCGCGATCGCCTGGGCGAGCCTCGAGCGGCTTTCCGAGATCGGCGCCTATACCCTCTTCGCGACCCACTACTTCGAGCTCACCCAGCTCGCCGAGCGCCTGCCCCGGGCGGAGAACTTCCACGTCGCCGCCCGGGAGGAGGAGGACGGGCTTGTCTTCTTCCACCAGGTGCGGCCCGGGCCCTCCTCCAAGTCCTACGGGCTCGAGGTGGCCCGGCTCGCCGGCGTGCCGCCCCAGGTGGTGGCCCGGGCAGAGGCGATTTTGGCGGGGCTTTCCGCCCGCGGAAGCGAGGCCGAGCGGGAGGTGCTCGAGCGCCTCGTTTCCGCCGACTTGAACCGGCTTTCCCCCCTGGAGGCGCTGCTTTTGCTTAAAGAGCTCAAAGAGCGGCTCCTTTCGCTCGAGGGCGTGCGTTCATGATCCGGAAGCTTCCGGAAGAACTGGTTCGCGCCATCGCCGCCGGCGAGGTCGTCACCCGCCCCGAGGACGCGGTCAAGGAGCTCATCGAGAATGCCCTCGACGCCGGGGCGAGTGAGCTCGAGGTGGTGCTCGAGGAAGGAGGGATCCGGCGGATTCTGGTTCGCGACGACGGCGCCGGAATTCCGAAGGAGGAGCTGCCGCTTGCCCTCGAGCGCCACGCCACCTCCAAGCTCGAGCGGCTCGATCGGATCGAGAGCC
>JALSJG010000202.1 GCA_026989475.1 Thermaceae bacterium
AGGTAGCGGACGTTGGCGGGGTGGGTGATGAGGAGGGCATCGAGGTCTCGAAGCAATGTTGTGAAAACATTCACGAACTTGGGCTCCTCCCGCATTTCACAAACCCAAAGCTAAACGCACCAAAGCCACAAAGGACGCCACCTCAAGGCTCGCGCCCCCGACGAGCCCGCCGTCCACATTGGGACCGGCGAGGATCTGGGCGAAGTTCCCCGGTTTAATCGAGCCACCATAGAGCACCCGAACGCCCTCGGCGAAGCCCTCGCCGTACCGGGAGGCGAGGGCAGAGCGGATCGCCTCGGCCATCACCTCGGCGTCCCCGGGGGTTGCGGTCTTTCCCGTGCCGATCGCCCAGACCGGTTCGTAGGCGATGACGAGCCGATCCGGCTCTCCGGGCTCGACGCCGGCCAAGGCGTCGAGGAGCTGGTTCACCACGAAGGGGATCGCCTCGCCCCGCTCGCGCACCTCAAGCTCCTCGCCCACGCAAAGAATGGGGACAAGGCCCGCCTCGAGTGCCCTTTTCGCCTTCTCGGCGACGATCGCGGAATCCTCCCGCCCGTACTTCCGGCGTTCGGAGTGGCCGACGATCGCGTACTTTGCGCCTAGATCCGCCACTTGAAAGGCGGAAACCTCGCCGGTAAAGGCCCCCCAGGTATGCGCGCTCACGTCCTGAGCGCCGAAGAAAACCCCGCTCCCGGCGAGCTCCTCGGCCGCAAGTGGAAGCAGGGGAAAGGAAGGCAGGATCGCAATCTCCGCCTCCGGGGGAACGGGGCCGAGCTCGTCTAAAAACTCGTTGAGCCAGATCCGGGCCTCGCTCGGCGTCTTGTGCATCTTCCAGTTGCCGGCGACGAGCGGTTTTCTCACGGCAGACCTCCCAGCACCTCAATGCCGGGCAAGGTGCCCTTTTCCAAAAACGCAAGGCTCGCGCCCCCACCGGTGGAGACGTGACTGTAGGCATCCTCTAGGCCGAGCTTGTTCACCGCCGCCACCGAGTCGCCGCCACCGACCACGGTGTAGGCCCCCGCAAGCCCGGCGATCGCCCGCGCCACCGCGAGCGTCCCCTCGTCGAAGGGCGCGACTTCGAAGACCCCCATCGGTCCGTTCCAGAACACGGTCTTCGCGCCCTCGAGGGCCTCATTGAAACGCTCCCTCGTCTTCGGCCCGATGTCGAGGCCCATGAGCCCCTTCGGAATCCGATCCGCGGGTACCACCTCGCGAGGGGCTTCGGGTCGGATCTCGGGGGCGGCGACGACGTCCTCGGGAAGCAGCAAGGGCTTCCCGAGCTCCTCGGCCTCCGCGAGGAGTTCCCGGGCGAGGTCGAGCCTGTCCGCTTCCACCAGGGAATCGCCGACCTCGCCGCCCTTCGCTCGGATGAAGGTAAACGCCATCGCCCCTCCGACGAGGAGCTTATCAGCCCGTTTTAAAAGGCTCTTGATTACCCCGATCTTGTCCGAGACCTTGGCCCCACCGAGGACGACCACATAAGGATGCTCGAAGCCGGAGAGAAGCTTCAAGAGCGCCCGGACTTCCCTCTCGAAGAGTAGCCCGGCGTAGCTAGGGAGGAGCTTCGCCACCCCCACCACCGAGGCGTGCTCGCGGTGCGCGCTCCCGAAAGCGTCGAGGACGAAGGCCTCTCCAAGCCTTGCGTAGCGGCGGGCGAGCTCGGGGTCGTTCTTGGTCTCTCCGGGCTCGAAGCGGACGTTTTCAAGCAGGGTCACGGTGCCCGGGCCGAAGTTTTGAACCGCCTCGTAGGTTTGGTCCGATCCTGGCGGGAAGGGCACGTAGTGCACCGGCTGGCGGAGGAGTTCTT
>JALSJG010000203.1 GCA_026989475.1 Thermaceae bacterium
GGGGACTTCCTCTATATCCGCCGTCACCTGCCCCTTCGGGCCCGGGGCAAGATCGTGGTGGCGAACACGACGACCAAAGAGGACCTGGGGTTCTTAAAGGAGCGGGGGGTCAAGCTGCTCGCCACCACCAGCCCCCGCATCGAGGGGCGGAGCTTTGGGACCAACGTAATGGAGGCGATGATCGTCGCGCTGGCGGGGAAGTTTCCCCTTACCGAGGCGGACTACGGAGCCTGGATCGAGCGCCTCGGCCTCCACCCCGAGGTCACCGAGCTCGCCGCGTAAAATCTAGGGCAGTGAGGAGGGGACGATGATTGCGGCAACCGACCTACGGCCGGGCACCAAGGTGAAGATGGACGGCGGTCTCTGGGAGTGCATCAGCTACCAGCACCAGAAGATCGGCCGCGGGGGGGCCAAGGTGGTGGCCAAGTTCAAGAACCTGGAGACCGGGGCCACCGTCGAGCGCACCTTCAACTCCGGCGAGCGGCTTGAGGACATCTACGTCGAGACCAAGGAGGTCCAGTACCTCTACCCGGAGGGCGACGCCTACGTCTTCATGGACCTCGAGACCTACGACCAATACAGCGTCCCCGCCGCTACCGTGGGGGAGGCGGCGAAGTACCTCAAGGAAGGGATGACGGTCTTCGCCGACGTCTACGAGGGCCGGATCATCAAGATCACCCCGCCCACGGTGGTGGAGCTCGAGGTCGTCGAGACCCCGCCCGGGGTCAAGGGCGACACCGTCTCCGGGGGCTCGAAGCCCGCCACCTTAGAGACCGGCGCGGTGGTCCAGGTGCCGCTTTTCGTGAACGTGGGGGACGTGATCAAGGTGGATACCCGGACCGGCGAGTACGTGGGCCGGGGGTAGGGGGTGGGCATGAAGGTCAGGGAGATTCGCGAGATCCTCCGGGCGATGGAGGCCACCGGGGCCAGCGAGCTCACCCTGGAGACCCCGGACTACAAGATCCAGATCAAGCGGGGGCCGGCGGAGGTGCCGGTACCGGGCGTCGCGACCCCGCCGGCGCCGCCCCCGCCCCCCGCCGAAGCCGCCCCACCCCCGCCGCCCCCCGCCCCTAAGGAGGCACCGGCGGATCCGGCAAAGGAGGAGGCGGTCCCGGAAGAGACCGGCGACGACTGCCCGAACTGCGTCACCGTCAAGGCCCCGATCGTGGGCACCTTCTACCGGCGCCCCGCCCCCGACGCCGAGCCCTACGTCAAGGAGGGGGATCGGGTCGAGAAGGGGCAGGTGCTCTGCATCATCGAGGCGATGAAGCTCTTCAACGAGATCGAGTCCGAGGTCTCGGGGATCGTGCGCAAGATCCTGGTGGAGGACGGCGCGCCGGTGGAGTACGGCCAGCCGCTCTTCCTGATCGAGCCAACATGAAAAAGGTCCTGATCGCAAACCGCGGCGAGATCGCGCTCCGGATCCTGCGTACCGCCCGGGAGCTCGGGATCAAGACGGTGGTGGTGCACTCCGAGGCCGACGCCGAGAGCCTGCCGGTGCTCCTGGCCGACGAGGCCATCTGCATCGGCCCCCCGAGCCCGGCCCAGTCCTACTTGAACATCCCCAACATCCTCTCGGCGGCGATCGTCTCGGGGGCGGACGCGATCCACCCGGGGTATGGTTTCCTGGCCGAGAACGCGGCGTTTGCCGAGATGGTGGCCGACCACGGGATCACCTTTATCGGCCCCACGCCTGAGAACATGAGGCTGCTCGGGGACAAGGCCACCGCCCGCAAGATCGCCCGCGAGGCCGGGGTGCCGGTGGTGCCCGGGACCGACGAGCTCGAGAGCGTCGAGGAGGC
>JALSJG010000204.1 GCA_026989475.1 Thermaceae bacterium
CGCCTGGAGGGAGAATGATCCTAGTCTACCTTGCGGTGGTCGGGTCCTTGCTGCTCGCGCTCGCGGTGGTGCTCGCCCCCCTGCGCAAGGCACCCCGCCCCTTTCCGGAAAACCCCCGCCCCCAGGAACTCAGGATCGAGCTCGAGGCCCTGAAGCGCGAGGTCAAGGAGCTCTCCGGCCCCGAGCGGGTTCGGCTGCTCAAGCGCATTGCCTGGATCGAGCGGGAGCTCGGGATCGTGCGGCAAAGGGAAGCTGCCCGGGCAGACCGGGCGAGGGTCCGGTTTCCCGCCTGGGGGGCGTTGCTCCTGGCGGCGGGCGGGATCGTGCTGGCGGCGGTGCTGGTACAGTACACCCTGCCGCGGTTGCCGGGGGGAACGGTGACCGAGGCCTTCGCGCTCGAGGAGGCCCGCACGCTGAGGTCGCTTCAGGCCCGGGCGGAGCGGGAGAACACCCCCGAGGCCTGGCTGGCCTACGCCGACTATGCCTTTGAGCTCCGGGATCTCGAGCGCGCGGCCCAGGGTTACGCCCGGGTCATCGAGCTCGATCCCCGCAACCCCAGGGCTTACCGCCGCTACGGGATGATCCTCTTCTTCGCGGGGCGGGCCAAGGAGGCGGCCGAGATCCTCTCGGTGGTGACCCGCGTAGACCCCGACCCCGAGGGGCTTTTGTTTCTCGGGAACGCCTACTTCCAGCTCGGGGAGTACGAGCGGGCGATCGCCGCCTGGAAGGAGTACTTAAGCCGCGGCGGGGAGAGCCGGGAGCGGGTGGAGAGCCTGATCGAGGCGGCCAGGGCGCGACTTACCGCAAGGAGTCCCGGCGAAGCCGTCTTCGCGCAGAAGTGCGCCGCCTGCCACGGAGCCCAAGGAGAAGGGGGAATCGGGCCGAAGCTCGCAAAGAACCCCATCCTGAACGTTCCCGAGGCGGTGATCGAGATCGTGCGCAACGGGCGCGGGGCAATGCCCGCGATACCGATGACCGACGAGGAGATGACCGCCCTGCTCGCGTTCTTGAGGGAGCTTTAGTCGGGGACCTCGACCCGGGAGAGGTCCCCGAGGATGAGCCGGGGGGTGCGGGGGCGCCCCCCGAGCTTTTTGACCTCGGCCCCGACCCCGAGCAGCGAGCCGTAGATGCGCACGCCCTCGAGATGGGCCCTGGTCTCGAGGATGCTGTGCTCGACCTCGGCGTCCCTGACCACCGCCCCCGGGCCTACCGCGGTGTAGGGACCGATGAAGGCGTCCTCCACCACCGCTCCTTCGGCGATCAGCGCGGGGCCCAGCACGCGGGCGTTCTTGAGGCGGGCCCCCTTTTCCACCACCACCGGTCCCTCCAGGCGGCTCGCCTCGACTTGACCCTCGACCCGGGGGGCGAGCTGGGCGAGGAGGAGGCGGTTCGCCTCGAGCAGGTCGTGGGGGCGGCCGGTGTCCTTCCACCAGCCCACCACCGGGACCCCGAGCACCCGCTTGCCGGCCTCGACGAGCCCCTGGATGGCGTCGGTGATCTCGTACTCGCCGCGGGCGCTCGGTGAGAGTTTCTCGATCACGTCGTGGATTTCGGGGGTAAAGGCGTAAACGCCGGCCACCGCCCGGTTCGAGGGTGGATCTTTGGGTTTTTCGACAAGTCGGACGATCCGCCCATCTTCCACCACCGCCACCCCGAACTGCCGGGGGTCCTCGACCTCCGCGAGGGCGATGGCGGCGCTCGGGCGCTCGCGCTCGAAGGCCTCGACCAGGGCGGCGACGCCGTTTTCGAAGAGGTTGTCGCCGAGGTACATGAGGAAAGGATCCTCGCC
>JALSJG010000205.1 GCA_026989475.1 Thermaceae bacterium
GGGATCGGAGGCGAGGGCCTTCCACTCGGCTACCGCCCGTTCCCAGTCCTCGCCTTTTGGGGCGTAGGGGCGGCCTTTCAGGTAGGCGAAGGTGGTCTCGTCGGGGTTCACGTACCCCACCCGGGCACCGCCCTCGATGGACATGTTGGCGATCGTCATCCGCTCGTCCATGCTCATCCGCTCGATGACCTCGCCGGCGTACTCGTAGGCGTAGCCGATCCCGCCCTTGACCCCGAGGGTGCGGATGATGTGAAGGATCACGTCCTTGGCGGTGACTCCGGGGAGGAGCCGGCCGTTCACCTCGATGCGGCGCACCTTGAGCTTTTGCATGGCGACGGTCTGGGTCGCGAGCACGTCCCGCACCTGGGTGGTGCCGATGCCGAAAGCCACCGCCCCGAAGGCGCCGTGGGTCGAGGTGTGGGAGTCGCCGCAGACGATGGTGAAGCCGGGCTGGGTGAGTCCGAGCTCGGGGCCGATCACGTGGACGATCCCCTGGCGGCCGCTTTTTAAGTCAAAGAAGGTAATGCCGTGCTCGGCGGTGTTCTTCCGGAGGGCCTCGAGCATCTCCTGGGCCAGGGGATCCGAGAAGGGCTCCTCCCGCCGGTCGGTGGGGACGATGTGGTCCACGGTGGCGAAGGTCCGGTGGGGGAAGGCCACCTTCAGCCCCCGCTCTTTCAGCATGGCGAACGCCTGGGGGCTCGTCACCTCGTGGATTAAGTGCAGGTCGATGAAAAGCTGGGTTCGGCCGTCAGGAAGCTCGCGCACCGCGTGGGCTTCCCAGACCTTTTCGTAAAGCGTCTTTCCCATATCCCCTCCCAAAAAACAAAGCCCCCTCGCGGGGGCAGGCGGGCGAAGCCGGCGCCTACCCCCGGTGCTTGGGGGCTAGGCGGAGCTTGGGCGCCCGAGGCATCTTGGGCGCGAGTATACGGGATGGCGTTTGCGTTGACAAGGCAAAAAGAGCTCGTTAGACTGATCCTTGCTGCGGGGCGTAGCGCAGCCAGGGAGCGCACCTGAATGGGGTTCAGGTGGTCGGAGGTTCAAATCCTCTCGCCCCGACCAAGGCATCCCCGGCCAAGGGCCGGGGGTTTCTTTTATGCGGTAAGGTGGGGCCTGAAGCCCGTCAGCCTGCTCGACACCGCCCGGCGCGACGGGGCGCTCGCCGAGGGCGCGTTTTACCCCCGAGGGCAAGCTCGCGATCGACTACCTCGAGGCCGGTTGTCCCTGCCAGCTCGGGGTCTTTGCCCGCGCGCGGATGCTCGTGCTCGGCAAGCTCACCGGGCGTTTTCGCCCCTGGATCGAGGTGGAAAGGCTCCGGCTCTTCGGGGTCATCCGGGGTAAGCCCCAGCCGGGGGTGGAGGTTTCCCTCCGGGTCAAGCTCGGCGGCCGCACCGAGTACGTCGCCGCCGAGGCCGAGGGGCCGGTGCGAACACTCTTCATGCTGCTTAAAGACGCCCTCCTCGAGGAGGGGGCCGGGCCCGGTGAGCTCGCCGAGTCCGTGCGGGCGCTCTCGCTCAAGTCGGTTCGCGTCCGCACCTTCTGCCCCCGGGGCACCCGGGAGCTCAAGGCCCGGGTGACCATCGCCCCCGCGGACGGGGAGCGGAGCTTCACCACCATCGGCACCTCCGGGGACCTGATCCAGGTACTCTTGGACGGGATGGAGTACGGCCTTTACACCGAGGCCGAGCCGCGGAACCTCGTTTTGAGCTAGGAAAGGAGGCGCCATGGAGGTCAGGAAGATCGGTGTCGTGGGGGCCGGCCAGATGGGC
>JALSJG010000206.1 GCA_026989475.1 Thermaceae bacterium
ATGGGGGCGAAGGCGGAGTTTCTCCTCTACCTCGCCGACCGGGCCGAGCACGTGGAGCGGGTGATCCGGCCCGCGCTCCTTTCGGGCAAGGTGGTCATCGCCGACCGCTACGCCGACTCCTCCTACGTCTACCAGGGCTACGGCCGGGGGCTTCCGCTCGGTTGGATGAGGGCCGCCACCGAAGGGGCGACCGGCGGCCTCGTTCCCGACCTCACGATCCTCCTCGACCTCGACCCTGAAGCAGGCCTACGGAGAAGCGGGCGCACCGACCGGCTGGAGAGGGAGGACCTCGCTTTTCACCGGCGGGTCCGGGAAGGGTATCTGGCGCTCGCCGAAGCGGAGCCCGAGCGTTTTCGCGTGATCGACGCGAGCCGGCCCCTCGAGCGCGTCTGGCGCTCGGTGGAAAGGGCGGTGGAAAAGGCGTGGTCCGGATAGCGGCCTTTCTGCTCGCCGTTGCGCTGGTAGTGGCGGCCCTCGGCCACGTGCTGCTCGGTCAGCGCGTGCAAAGGGCCGGGACGCCACCCCTCCACGAGCTGGTGATCGAGACCGCGAAAGGCCCCGTCGTGCTCAAGGTCGAGATCGCTTCCACCCCCGAGGCCTGGCAGCGGGGGCTCATGTTCCGCGAGTCCCTGCCCGAGGACCAGGGCATGCTCTTCCTCTTCCCCCAGGCCACGGGCTCGCCGTTTTGGATGAAGAACACCCGGATCCCCCTCTCCATCGCCTTCGCCGACCAGAACGGGAAAATCCTCCGCATGCTCGACATGGAGCCCTGCAAGGCCGATCCCTGTCCGAGCTACTACCCGGGGGTCGCCTACCGGCAGGCGCTGGAAGTGAACCAAGGCTGGTTTCAAAGGCACGGCGTCAAGGAGGGCGACCGGTGGAGGCTAAAGTAGGCTTCGTACCCCCGCACGGTTACGAGAACCACCCCTTCCGCTTCGACCCCGAGGACCCGCCCGAGTTCAAGCCCCTGGAAGCCTACGGTTTGATCGGCGACAACCGCACCGCGGTACTCGTGGGGGCCGACGGCCAGATCGACTGGGCCTGCCTCCCCGACTTCGACTCCGAAGCGGTCTTCGCCGCGATCCTCGACCCCGGCGCCGGCACCTTCGCGGTCCGGCCGGCGGACCCCTTCCGCTCCCGCCAGTACTACGAGCGGGGCACGAACATCCTGGTGGCCGAGTTCGTTACCGCCTCGGGAATCGCCCGGGTGCGGGACTTCATGCCCTACGTCCCCGGGCGCAAGGTCCCTACCGCCGAGATCCACCGCCTGGTCGAGGGGGTGGCGGGCCGGGTGAGGATGGAGATCGTCTTCGAACCTCGCTTCCACTACGGCCTCTCCGCCGCCGTCTTCCAACCCACCCCCTACGGCGTCCACGCCAGCCACCCCCGGGGCGGGCAGATTGCCCTCGCCACCGAGGTGCCGATGCGGATCGAGGGCACACGCGCCCGCGGCATTTTGACCCTCGACGCCGGGGACGAGACCTGGCTGGTCGCCGACTGGGGGGCGGGCCAGGTCCATCCGGTCCGCTCCTACCAGCCCTTGCGCCAGCTCTGGCTGACCCGGGAGTTTTGGCGAAGCTGGATCGACCAGCTCAAGTACCAGGGGCGCTACCGCGAGTGGGTGGAGCGAAGCCTACTGACGCTGAAGCTCCTCATCTACGAGCCCACCGGCGCGATCGTCGCCGCGCCGACCACCAGCCTCCCGGAGTGGCCCGGGGGAAGCCGGAACTGGGACTACCGCTACACCTGGGTGCGGGACTCCG
>JALSJG010000207.1 GCA_026989475.1 Thermaceae bacterium
TGGGGCGGGCGGATCCGGGAGATCCGCGAAGGCTCGGCCGGGCGCGACCTTCCGGTCTACGCCGGCGAGCTCAACCGACCGTACAGCATCGCCGTGGACGCCGTCGGCCGGCTTAGTGTACTGGCCTCGCCCGATGACAAGAGCAGCGCGGTCTTGATCGTCCGCGAGGGGGGTCGAATCGAAACCCTGGTTCCCGATCTGCCCACGTCGGAAGCGCCAGGATTCGAGGGGTTCGCGCCACCCTGGTCCTGGCCTGACCGCTGGCACACCTACGTCGCAGGGTGCGGGAGATGGGCGACCGATCCCAAGCTTTATCCCGAACTCCCCTACACCCTGGCGGTGTCCGTGGGTGGGCTCGGACTCGAGCTCGGCGTTCCCGAAGAGGGTGGGCGCTTCGCCGAACTCGACGTGCTCGCCAGTGGGCTGGGCTACACCGGCGGGATGATCGCCCACCCCTCCAACGGTCTTCTTTACGTGACCCAGCCGGCGCGGGGCGAGGTACTCGCCCTGCGCGAGCCCCGCAACTACCACTTCGACCCTCCGGTGGTTCGCGGCCTTCCCATGGCCTCGTGCATTCGGTTCGATGAGCGGGGGGAAACCATGTTCGTCTGCTCCCCCGCAAACGGCGTGATCTGGCAGGTGGAGGGGGCCGTACGGGCTTGAGCCTTGGCCTTCTCCTGGCCGAATTCCTGAGCAACGCGGGTACCGGCGCTGGGTTTAGCGTGCTCGGCCTCGCCCTCGCGAGCGAGGGCGAGGCCTGGGCGCTCGCCGCTTTGGCTTCGCTGGGCTACCTCGTACAACCGCTCGGCCTCTTCACCGGCCTCATCATCGACCGTGCGAACCCGCGAACCCTGATCGCGCTGGGGAAGCTCGCCGAGGGCGGCGTATGGCTTGGGCTGATGCTGCTTTCTCCGGCATCCTGGATGGGACTTTTCCTCGCCTTCTTCGCCGTGCTCGGCCACGACCTCGCTTACGACGCCCTGAGCGCGGGGCTCACCCGCCGGTTCCGGGAAGATCTGCTCGCGCAAACCGGCCGGTTCCAAAACGCTTGGCTCCTGGGCAACTTGGCGGGTACGCTGGTGGGTCCTGCCCTCTACCTATCGGCCGGAAAAGCGGTGCTCAGCTTGGCCTCGGTCTTGCTGCTTACCGGAGCGCTCGCCTTTGCCCGGTGGCGCGCCCTCGACGACGCGGGACCCGAACGCGCGCCCAGGGCGTTTTTGCCGGGGGAGCTCTTCGAGGGCTTTCGCTGGGTCATGGAGGGACGCACCCTGCGGACGCTGGTGGTCTACACCCTGCTCGTAGTCTTCGCTTTTAGCCTGGGGCGCGCCCTGGACCCGATGATCGGCCTCGCCCTCGGGGTCCCGCCCGAGCTTTTGGGCTTCTACCTGGGCGCGGCGACGATCGGCAGCGTGGCCGGCAACCTGGCAGGGCCCGGCATCGGGACCGCCCGCAGCGTTTGGCTAGGTTTCGGGCTGGCGCTCATGGGAACGCTTATGCTGATTCTTACCCGCCACCCCTGGGCGATGCTTGCCGCGCTGGTTCGGGTAGGCGGGTTCACCCTGGGGCTGCTTGGCCTTCGGGTTTTGCGGCAATGGCACCTGCCCGACGCGCTGGTCGGCCGCGCCACCGCAGCCATGAACCTCGCGAGCGGGATCGCCGGGGTACTGGGGGCGGCGCTGGCCGGGGCCCTGGGAGGGCAGGACCCCTTGCGCACCCTCTACGCATCGAGCGGCTTGCTCGCCGTCGTTTTGGTGGGCCTTGCCTTCCACTTCCCCGCCCCTAGGCTACGGGAGCTGGAAGCACGTTTGCGGGAGGGCGGGAGCTTGCGATGAGGGTTCCGCGTCGTGCCTACGGGGGCGAGTTCCTGGGCGTGCTGGGAGGGAGCGCGGCCTTCGCTGCCCTCGCCCTTCGCCTGGGTGAAACCGGGGACGCCTTCTTGGTGGCGGCGCTCAGCGCGCTGCCCCATGCGACGCTCTTCGTGGACCTGGCGGCGGGGCCGGTGCTCGAGCGGACCAACCCCCGGCGCTGGCTCGTGCTCGGCGCGCTCCTTCGGGGGCTCCTCCTCTTCGCAATGGTGCCGTTCCTCGCAGCACCCGGGCTCCTCCTGATCCTGCTCGCCTTCCTTTTTCACGCCCTCCTCTCGGTGGAAGAGCTCGCATGGAAGGTTTACCTGCCCCGGGTCGCGAACGATCGGCTGACCTCGGAGAACGCGCGGCTCCGGGCGGTGCAGCTCGTCTCCAACGGAGCCGGGGACCTGGTCGGCCCCCCGCTTTCCCGGGTCCTGGTTAGCCTGCCCTTCGCGGCCGGCGGGCTTTTACTCCTTTTGGGCGGCCTCCTGCTCCGGGCGCTCCCGGAGCCCGCGCCGGCGCCGAGACCGGAGGGAAAGGACCGCGCCTACCTAGGCTTCCGGCCGCTCCTCACCTCGAAACGGCTCCGGCACCTGCAGCTCGTCTGGACCGGCCTCGCCTTTCAAACCGCCCTGGGGCTTGGGCTGCTCGCGATCCTCGCCCTCAAGAAGGGCACCCCCCCGGAGCTCTTCGGTCTTCTATTCCTGGGGCTTTCCGCCGGCGCCCTCGCCGGCAGCCTGGTCGCCGACCGGCTTTCGGCCGGGGCGGCCCTGGGCCTCGGCGTGGGACTCCGGGGGCCGGCCTTCGCCCTTCTGCTCGCGCCCTTCCCTCTGAACCTCCTCGGAACCCTGCTCCTCACCTTCGGGATCAACCTGGCGGCGGTGCACCTGCTCACGTTGCGCCAGCGCTGGGCGCCCGAAGGGCTGCTTGCCCGGGTGCAAGCGGCGAGCGGGGTGCTGGTCTCGGCGGGGGCGCTCGCCGGGGCGGCGCTGGCCGGGTGGCTCGGTACATCCGATCCCGGCCTGCCTACCCTGCTCGCCCTCGCGCTCACCCTGCCGCTTTGGCTGCTGGTACGCCGGCTCGAGGTCGAGTAAAAAAGCCACCCTGCCGGGCGGCTGGCGGAGGGGGCGGGATTCGAACCCGCGGTACCCTTACGGGTACACCGGTTTTCGAGACCGGCCCGTTCAACCGCTCCGGCACCCCTCCGAGCGCAAACGGGCGAAAAACCCGGATAGAAGTTTAGCACTCGTGGCGGCGAAGCGTCCAGGCACCACGGGAAAGGGGGGCCTCAGGCGGTGGACGCTAAAGGCCCCCATCTTCTCGTTCTCGGTGGCGTAGTAAAGGGTTCCGATCCCCGCCTCAAAAAGGGCCCCGTAGCACATCGGGCAGGGTTCGAGGCTAGCGAAAAGGGTCGCCCCCCGGGGATCGAGGCCCTGCTCGAAAACGGACCTCAGAACAAGGAGCTCGGCGTGGGCGGTGGGGTCGGCCCTCTCCCGGACCCGGTTGTGGTCCTCGGCAAGGACCGCCCCGTCTTTTACCAGCACCGCCCCGATGGGCACCTCGCCCCTTTTTGCCGCCTTCTTTGCAAGCGAAAGGGCCCGCCGCAGGAAGCGGTCCTCGGGCGGCTCGGGATAGAGGTCCTGAATCCAGACCACGCTCCCTTCCTCGCAGGCAAGGGGCCAGAGCGGCCTGAGCTCGGGCGGCACGCCGCGCGTACGAAAGAACGCGTCGAGCCGGCCGCCTTTTTCGAGCTTGAGGCCCTTCCGGTAGGTGCAGGGCTCGAGGCCCCGAGGCGACGGAAAGGGAGGAGCTGCCTTTGGGATCAAAAAAAGTGCCCCCGCGTAGCCCCGGGCAAGAAGCCCGCCCGGTAGGGCCATCTTGCCGCCCAAGAGGGCCTTTTCCAAGGCCTTTAGATGGCGGGCCTCGGGGCGGATCCGAGCGGCTTCCAAAATCTGCCGGAACGCCCTTTCCCGAAGCGGCGACGGCGCCTTGAGAAGGGGGAGCGCGCGGTAGTTGGGGACGAAGAAGCGGGGGTCGGAAAGGAGAAGGGCCCTCGCCTCGGCCTCGAGCCAGTCCTCCTCGGTCTGGCGCGCCTCGGCGAAGCGGCCGAGGGCGGCCACCGCCCCCGGAAAGCGGGCCTCGACCCGGGGCAGGACCTCGTGGCGGAGGTAGGCGCGGTCCCGCGCGAGGTCCAGGTTGGTCCGGTCCTCCCGCCAGGAAAAGCCCCGGGCCTCGAGGTAGGCGCGGAGCTCGGCCCTCCTGGCAAAGAGCAGGGGGCGCTTGACCGGACCCCGGGACCTCCGGATCCCGAGGGCACGGGCGGTGCCGGTAAAGAGCTGAAAGAGCACGGTCTCGGCCTGGTCGTCGGCGGTGTGAGCGGTGAGGATACAGCGGGCGCCAAAGCGCCGGGCCACCCGGGCGAGAAAAGCGTAGCGGAGCTCGCGGGCCACCGCCTCTAGGTTTTTCCCCTTTTCCCGGGCGATCCGGGCGACGTCCACCCGCTCGATCACCACCGGAAACCCGAGCCGCCCGGCAAGCGCCCGGACGAAGGCGGCGTCCTCCCCCGACTCGGGCCTAAGGCCGTGGTCCAGGTGGGCGAGGACGGCCTCCCGGCCGAGGCGGTGGACGAGTACGGCAAGCGCCACCGAGTCGCCCCCGCCCGAGACCGCGAGGACCAGGGTCCCCTCGGGGCACAGTCGCGTTAGCTCCGCCTTAAACCGTTCCTCCACCGGGGTTAGCATAAGGCGGTGCGCCCCGACTTCGACGCCCTCCCCTACCTCACCGCAGATCTGCCCGGCACCGGCGAGCGGATCCGGGCGGAGCTCGAGCACTTCCAGGTCGAGGAAGTCCCCGCCTACCTCCCCACGGGCTCGGGGGAACACCTCTACCTCTGGGTGGAAAAACGCGGCCTCACCACCCGCGACCTGGTGGACCGCCTCGTCGCCCTCGGGGTTCCCGAGGTGGGGATCGGGGTCGCGGGGCTTAAGGACAAATACGCCGTCACCCGTCAGTGGCTCTCGATTCCGGGGCGCTACGAACACGTGCTCAAAGCCTTCGAAGAACCGGGCAAGATCCGGGTTCTAAAAACGGACCGCCACACGAACAAGCTCAAAACCGGCCACCTAAGGGGCAACCGCTTCCGGATCTTCGTGGTAGGGGCGGAGCCCGAGAAGGCCAAAGCCGTGCTCGATCGGCTCCGCGAAAAGGGCGTTCCCAACTATTACGGCCCCCAGCGCTTCGGGCTCCAGGGGAAAAACCCCGAAAAGGGGCTCGAGCTCATCCAGAAGAAAAAAGGGCTAGGCCGCCCCTGGCTAAAGCGCTTCCTGATCGGAAGCGTGCAAAGCCTCCTCTTCAACGCCTACCTGGCGGAAAGGCTCCGGCAGGGCCTATACGACCGGTTCCTAAAGGGCGACGTCGCCAAGAAGCACGCGACCGGCGGCGAGTTTCGGGTGGAAGACCCCGCGCGCGAAAATCCCCGGGCCCAAGCCCTTGAGATTAGCCCTACCGGGCCGCTTTTTGGCAAGAAATACTTCGAAGCCGAGGGCGAATCCCGCGCGTTCGAAGACGCGATCCTCGAGCGCTTCGGCCTCTCCCGCGCCGACTTTTCCGCCCGCCGGGGCACCCGCCGCCCGATCCGGGTTCCCCTGGAAGAAGCACAGCTCGAACCCGCCGAGGGCGGCGTTTGGCTCTCCTTTTTCCTCCCCAAGGGAAGCTACGCCACCAGCCTGCTCCGCGAGATCATGAAGCAAAACCCCGGGCTCCAGGAGCCCGGGACTCGGGATGCGCTCGGTTTCAAAAGCGAAGCCCTACCTTGAACGAAGCGAAGGGACCGGCGAACGCACCCTTGGTCAGGGCGAAGGCGTATCCGGCGTCCATACCCACGAACGCCGGGGCAGGCAGCCCGGAAAGCGGCAGGTCAAACTCGGCGTCCAGCCGCACGAGTCCGAAACCGCCGCTTTGGTAGCCCAGGCCAGCCCCTCCCCCGAGTCGCAGGCCTTCCCCGCCCGGCGCGTCCATCAGGTAGCGCATCGCGAAGGCGGCGTTCAGACCACCGCCGGTCATGCCCAGGTTCAGCGCCGGGCGCAAGGCCCCCACCGGGGGCTGATAGAGCTGGCAGTTCCAGGAGGCCTCGAGGCCGAACGAAACGGCCCCGGCGTACCCCGCCCGCAAGGCCAGGGAAGGACTTAGGTTACCGGTCGCGAACACGCTGGAAAGGGCAAAAACCGCACCAATCAGTACGAGCGCTCTTTTCACAACCGCTCACCTCCTCCCCTAAGTTAACCCATATCGCCGCCAGAGGTGGGACCCGGGTCCATACAATGACGCTGTGACCGGAAGCCCTGCCCGCCGCTACCGACTCCTGTTGCTCAGCTTCCTGGTCGGGGTCATCGCCGGCCTCGGCGCGATCCTGTTCAACGACCTGGTGGAACTCGCACAGCAGTTCTTCATGGAACAGCTCGCGCAATACCAGCCCCCGACCGAAACCGGCGAGCCCCCCCGCCTGGGACCGCTAACCCGGCTCCTGCTGCCCCTGGTCACCGCCCTAGGCGGGCTTCTCGCCGGACTGCTCGTCTACTACCTCGCCCCCGAGGCCGAGGGGCACGGTACCGACGCGGTGGTTCGCGCCTACCACGAAACCGGGGGCGTGATCCGACCCCAGGTTCCCCTGGTAAAAACCCTGGCCTCCGCGATCACGCTGGGCTCAGGCGGCTCCGGAGGCCGCGAGGGACCGATCGCCCAGATCGGCGCCGGACTCGCCTCAGTCGCCTCGGGCTGGCTCCAGCTCAGCGATTCCGAGCGCCGGATCCTGGTGATGGCCGGCGCCGGGGGCGGCATCGGCGCGGTCTTCCACGCCCCCCTGGGGGGAGCGCTCTTCGCCGCCGAGGTGCTTTACGCCAAGCTGGACTCCGAGCACGAGGTGCTGATCCCCAGCATCGTCTCGGCGGTCACCGCTTACTCGATCGCCGGCTACGTCACCGGCTACGGCTCGCTTTTTCAACTCCCCGAGGTATCCTACCACCAGCCGGCGGTCCTTCCGCTCTACCTCCTGCTTGCGCTTTTAAGCGCCGGGGCAGCCTGGTTATTCGTAAGGCTTTTTTACGCCGTACAAGCCCGCTTCCGAGCCCTTACCCTCCCCGCCCCCTTAAAACCGGCGCTGGGGGGCTTTTTCACCGGGGTGCTCGGCGCGTTTTTGCCCCAGGTCCTCTCCGGTGGCTACGGGTGGATTCAGATGATCTTCGAAAACAAGATCCCCTTAGTCCTTCTTCTACTCATGGTTGCGGGAAAAATGCTTGCCACCGCGATGACGATTGGATCCGGCGGCTCGGGAGGGGTCTTCGGCCCCAGCATCTTTCTCGGGGCCGCGCTCGGCGCCGCCTATGGTCAGGCGGTCGCGCATCTGTTTCCGGTGCTCGAGCTCAACCCGGTGGACTTCGCCCTGGTAGGCATGGCGAGTTTCTTCGCCGCCGCCGCCAAAACCCCCCTTTCCACCATCGTGATGGTCACCGAGATGACCGGGGGCTACGGACTCCTGGTACCGCTCATGCTCTCGAGCTTCACCGCGTTCATCCTCCTCCCTCCCGAGATCACCCTCTACCGCTCCCAGGTCCCCGAGCGCATCGACAGCCCGGTCCACGCCCACGAGTACATCCGTCTGGCGCTCACCAGCCTGGCCGAACGAGGGCTTCCGATCCCCAAGGACGTGCCGCTACCCCAGGTGGCCCGCTTGCTCGAGACCGGCCAGCCCGTCCCCCTCGATCCCGAAGGCAATCAGATCGCCTTCACCATGCAGCTCCACGGACATCACCCCTGGGTGGGTCGCCGCATCGTCGAGCTCGGGCTCCCGCCCGACGTCCTGGTGATCTCGGTGCTAAGGGAAAAGGCGAACCGGGTCATCGTTCCCCGGGGCCACACCCGGCTCGAGGCCGGCGACACCCTGATCCTGGTCGGCCCGCCGGAAGCCCCCGCCGACGTCGAGCGGCTCCTCGGCGAAAACGGGAAGGCCGAGAGCGAGTAACCTACCCCGCCTCCAAACATCGCCGAATCGCGGCCGCGTCGGGGGCGGGGCAAACCGCCTCAAGCCCCATCCGATCCCGGAGCACCTCCCCCACCCGCTCGCCGTGGCCCCGCACGAGGACGCGATAACCGTCCAGGTTCAGCATCATGATGAGGCCCACCACGAACTCCGCCTCCTCCTCGGGGCCGAGGGGCACGCCCTCCGTCCGTCCCCGGCCGGGAAGGTCCGGGATCAGGTAGCGAAAGCCCCCGGGGAGGGGGTCCTTCCAGTCCTCTGCCGAGGCCCCGAGCAGGAGGACCGCGGGCCCCTCACCGAGGTCGTCGTAAACCAGACGGGTACCATAAAGATGGATATAGGCCATCAGGAAGGCGCCTCGGGATCAAAGCGCAGGGGAGGGGTC
This sequence comes from Thermaceae bacterium, assembly GCA_026989475.1. Classification (GTDB taxonomy): domain Bacteria; phylum Deinococcota; class Deinococci; order Deinococcales; family Marinithermaceae; genus WFXV01. Next base: position 8,264 of record JALSJG010000207.1, read on the forward strand.
GGTCCCGCGTTTCCTTCGTCCTCCCGCCAGTGGGCCGGTCCCTGCAGGAAATCCTCGTATCGCTCGATGAAACCCCGGGCCAGGGCGGCGGCCTCCGCGGGGTTTTCCCAAGGGGCGAAGTGCCCGGCCCCTTCGATCGTCACCAGCATCCCCCGAAGCTCGGGAACCCACTCGGTGACCTCGTGGCCGTAGCGCATCGGGGTAAAGACGTCCTCGGCGCCGACGGCGACGAGCGTGGGCTGCTCCAGGCGGCGAAGCCACTTGCGCACGTCCCCGAGCGAGAGAAGCCCCTCGAGCCAGGCCTCCAGGTCGCGCCCCTCCAGCCCCTTGGCCCAGGCCTCGATCTGGGCCTGGCCCCGCCCGAGGAGCAGGGAACCGAAGAACCAGGGTGCGGCGGCGGTCACGAAGGAGGGGAGGCCGCCTCGCGCGTAGGCCTCGCGGAGCGCCCGCAGCCGGGCGAGGAGGGCGTCGTCCACCCGGAAGTAGGGGGAAAAGAGCACGAGGCTCTTCGCCCCGACTTCGGGCGCGATCCGAACGGCGGCGACGCAAGCCTCGGAGAAGGCCACCAGGTGGGCCCCTTCAGGAACCCGGCCCCGCCACGCCTTTTCCGCCTGGGCGGGGGTGGGGTGGGGCGCGGCCTCCAGGAGGCGGCACCCGGCGAAGACCTCCCGAAAGGCGGAAAACCCCGCGGACGGGCTCAGGTAGCCGGGGAGGAAGACGATCGTTTCCACGTCTCCATCCTGGCATAATCGGCCCATGGACCTTGAAGGGGGACTCGGGAAGACGCTCTCGATCGAGATCCTGGAGCTCTCCGAAACGCGGGCCCGGGCCCGGATGCCGGTGACGCCCGCCCATCACCAGCCCCTGGGGTTCCTCCACGGGGGGGCGAGCGTGGCCTTGGCCGAGCACCTCGCGAGCTTCGCCGCCCACCTCCACGTCCCCGAGGGGCACGCCGCCTTCGGCGTCGAGATCAACGCGAGCCACCTGCGAAAAAAGCAAGGCGGCGTGGTCTACGCCGAGGCCCGACCCCTCCGGGTGGGCAGGCGGCTTCAGGTCTGGCAGGTTGAAATCACCGACGAAAAAAACCGGCTGGTCTCGGTCTCACGGGTAACCCTGGCGGTGGTTCCGCTTGACACCGGCGCAAAAGAGGCATAACTTCGCAGCATGAGCGCCGCGAGGAAAGGGGGGATGGGCGTGGAAGACGGCTATCCCGGCTATTCCCCCTCTCGGAAGACGGCGCGGCACTAGGACCCCTTTTTAAAACCCGAAGGAACCGAGGTTGAACCATGCTGATCGTATTGAAAAAGGAAGCGGATGAAGCAGCACTCGAAGAGCTGAAGCAAGAGCTCAGGCGCTTTGGTTTTCGCCCCCACGTCTCCCAGGGCGTGGAAACCACCCTGGTGGGGGCGGTGGGCAAGGGCCCCACCCCCGAGATCATGGAGCATTTTAGGACGCTACCCTACGTGGCCGAGGTCATCCGGATCTCGAAGCCCTATAAGCTCGCGAGCCTCGAGGTGCATCCCCTGCCCACGGTGGTGGCTTTTCCCACCGGAAAAACCGGCGGCGGCCACTTCATGGTGGCGGCCGGCCCCTGCGGGGTGGAGTCCCGGGAGCAAACGCTCACCGCCGCCCGCTACGTCAAGCGTCACGGCGCCCAGATGCTAAGGGGCGGCGCCTTCAAACCCCGTACCAGCCCCTACTCCTTCCAGGGGCTCGGCGAGGAGGGGCTTAAGATCCTGGCCGAGGCCCGGGCGGAGACCGGGCTCCCGGTGGTTACTGAAGTTACGAGCCCCGATAAGGTGGAACTCGTCGCCGAGTACGCCGACATGCTCCAGATCGGCGCCCGAAACGCCCAGAACTTCGCCCTCTTGAAGGAGGCTGGGCAGTCCGGGAAACCGGTGCTCCTAAAACGCGGGATGAGCATGACGCTCGAAGAGTTCCTGATGAGCGCCGAATACATCCTCTCCGAGGGGAACGAGCGCGTGATCCTGGTGGAGCGCGGCATCCGCACTTTCGAGACCGCGACCCGGTTTACCCTCGACGTCTCGGCGGTGCCGGTGCTCAAGTCCTGGACCCACCTCCCGGTCTGGGTCGACCCCAGCCACCCCGCCGGCAGGCGCGAGTGGGTGACCCCGCTTGCGCTGGCCGGAGTGGCGGCGGGCGCCGACGGGCTCATCGTCGAAACCCACCCGAACCCCCAGGAAGCCCGCTCCGACGCCGCCCAGCAACTCACCGAGGAGGAGTTCGCCGAGCTCATGAGCCGGATCAAGGCCCTGCTACCCGCGGTAGGCAAGGCGCTCGATGCGGCCGCGGTACGCTAGGGCCGGGATCTTCGGCATCGGGCTCCTGGGCGGCTCGGTGGCGCTGGGTCTGAAAAGCCGCTTCCTTGCCGGCGAGGTCCACACCTACGACCGCGACCCGCGCGCCCTCGAGGCCGCCCTCGCCCTCGGCGCCGCCGACCGCACCCACACCGAGCTGGGCCCCTGGGTGGGCGAGCTCGACCTCGCCGTGCTCGCCGCCCCGGTAGGGGCGATTCCCGCGCTGATCGAGGCGATCCGCCCCTACGCCGGCGAAGGCACGCTTTTTACCGACGTGGGAAGCGTGAAGGGGCCGGTGGTGCGGGCGGCCAAAGGGCTCCCCCGCTTCGTGGGCGGCCACCCCATGGCGGGTAGCGAGCGGGCCGGGGTGCAAAACGCCCACGCCGGGCTCCTCGAAAACGCGGTTTGGGTCCTGACCCCTGCTGAGGAAACCGATCCCGCCGACCTCGAGGAGGTGGAGACCCTGGTCAGCGAGCTAGGGGCCTACCCCCTCGTCCTCGACCCCGAGCTGCACGACCGTCTCGTTGCCCGGGTGAGCCACCTTCCCTACCTGCTCGCGGTGGCGCTGAACCTGCTCGTCTCCCGCGACGAGAAGAAGGACCTGCTCATGTTTCTCGCCGCCGGCGGGTTTCGCGACCTCACCCGGGTGGCCTCGGGTAGTCCCCGGATGAGCCGGGACATGATGGTGGAGAACCGGGAGGCGGTGCGGGAGGCGCTCGCGGACCTCAGGGCGGTGCTCGAGGAGCTCGATGCTGCGCTCGAGCACCCCGAGGTGCTCGTCCGCCTCGCCGAAGAAGCCAAGCGCACCCGGGATGCCCTCCCGGTGGTGAAGCGGAGCCTCCTCCCGGTCCGCCACGAGCTCGTGGTCCAGGTGCCCGACCGCCCCGGCGAGCTCGCCCGCATCACCACCGCCCTGGGCGAAGCCGGGGTGAACATCAAGGACATCGAGGTCCTCACCATCCGGGACGCGGGCGGCGCGATCCGGCTTGGGTTCGCCGAAACCGGCGAAAAGGCCGCCGCCAGGAGGGTCTTGGAGGACATCGGCTACCGGGTCGTTTCCCCGGGGTAAAATCGCCGCCGTGAACGACGTTCTCCTGCGCGCGCTCCGGGGCGAGCCCCCCCCTTACACCCCGGTCTGGTTCATGCGCCAGGCCGGGCGCTACCAGGCCGAGTACCGCAAGCTCCGGGAGCAATACACGATCGAAGCGATCGTGCAAAACCCGGAACTCACCACGTACGTCACCCTGCTGCCGGTGAAAAAACTCGGGGTGGACGCGGCGATCCTCTTCGCCGACCTATCCACGCCCTTTTCCGGCCTCGGCTTCCCCACGAAGCTCGTCGAGGGGAAGGGACCCGTCGTCGAAAACCCCCTTCGAAGCCCCGAGGACCTAAAAAGGCTCCGGGAGTTCTCGGCTGAAGAGGAAACGCCCTATGTTCTCGAGGCCATCCGGATGCTTAAGGCCGAGCTCGAGGTCCCCCTGATCGGCTTCGCCGGCGCCCCCTTCACCCTCGCCTCCTACCTGATCGAGGGCGGGCCCTCGAAGCACTTCGCGGCCACCAAGCGCTTCATGTACCACCACCCAAAAGCCTTCGAAGCGCTCCTTTCCCACCT
>JALSJG010000208.1 GCA_026989475.1 Thermaceae bacterium
GGAGTGCCCCGGCTACGTCGCCGGAGAGCTCCAGGGCCAGCGCGCCGTCGTAGCGAAGCCGGGCCCCGCCCCCGGACCTTCCGGCCCGCCAGGAGATCTCCCCGGAAAACGCCCGGGGGGCGCCGGAAAGGTTCCCTGAAAGGGAAAGGGGTCCAAGGACGAAGTCCCGGAGCTTAAGGGAAAGCTCCGAAGGGCCGAGCGCGAGCCTGAGCCCCTCACCCCGGGCGAGAAGGCGCGTCCCTTCCACCGCGAGGGCGAGCTCCTTCCCGGCGGTAAGGAGCCGCCCATCAAGCCAGCGCCCGGGGAAGCGTCCCCCGGCCTCGAGCCTCGCCACGCCGGCGGGTAGCGGGCCCCGGTAGGCCCAGTCAAGCGCGGGCACGGAAAGGTCGAGCGTCCCGCTAAGGGGGGAGAGCCCGCCCTCTCCACGGAGCGCGATCCGCGGCCCCCGTGCGTCGAGGACGACGGCGCCGGCGCCCCCCGCCCGGTAGCGGAGCCTCCCCTCCGCTCGCCGCTCCCGGATCCAGAGGGTGAGCGCCCCCTCCGCCGCCCCCTCGCCCGCGAGCTCGAGGCGGAGGTCCTCGCCAAAAAGCCGGCCCGAGAGGGCCCCACCGGGCAAGGGCAGCGTGAGGGCGAGGGCACCGCCGGTCCCCTCCCCTCGCCGCCAGGTGAGGGTGCCCTCGATCCGGGGCTTGGGAATCGCGAGGGTGAGCCGGGCCTCCTCAGGGCCCGCGGCGAGCTCCGCCCGCCCGCCGTAGACCGCCCCCGAAAGCGCGAGCCGGAAGCGGGCAGGGTCCAGGGTGCCCGCAAGCGAAAGCCCCGGCCCCCCAAGCCGAAGTGGAAGCGAAACCCCACCCAAAGCCCCCGCGCCCCGGGCGGAAAGCGTAAGGGGAAAGCCCAAAAAGGGCCCGAGGTTCAGAGCATCGAGTTCGGCCTCGAGAAACCGGCCCTCAAGCCGCACCAAAGCCCCCGGGCCCGAGATCCGGGCCCAGGCCCCCCGCCGGTAGCCAAAGGCGAGCGCGAGCTCGGCCCCTCGGCCAAGAAGCCTCCCCTCGCCCTCGAGGCGGGGATCCAAAAGCCTGCCGTCAAGGCGATAGCGAAGCGAGAGGGTGCTTTGCAAAAGCTCCCTATCGAGCTGCCCCTCCCCACGTAAGGAGAGATCCGGCTCCAAGCGGAGGCGCGCCCCGCCCCCGAGGTAGGAAAGCTCGGCGAAAAGGGCCCCGGCGCCCGAGAGCTTCCCCCCCAAGGGCCCGGCCTCGAGGGCCATCGCCCCGGAAAACCCCTTTTCCGGCCGGTAGAAAAGCCGTCCCAAAAGCCGCCCGCCCCCGGCAAGCGCCCCCTCGCCCTCGAGGGTGAGCCGACCCGCGCGGTAGGCGACCCGTAGCGGCGCCTGCCAGACCGCCTCCACCCGGGCGCCCTCGCCGCTGAGACGCACCGGGCCGGTCTGAAGGAGCAGGTAGCGGGTGGCGAGCTGGCCCTCCCCGCGGTAGCGGAGCCCCTCCCCCGAGAGCTCGAGCCGCCCCGAGGCGTAGGGCCCGTCCAGGCGAAGCTGCCCCCGATAGGCGAGCCCCTCGCCGGCGACCGCGAGGGAATACCCATCCCCTTGGGCGGAAAGCCGCCAGCGCGGGGCCGCTGGGGAGCCGGCGAGCAAAAGCTCAGCTTGCATCGGCCGCCTAAGCGTAAGCCGTCCCCCCAGCTGCCCTTCCTCAAACACGATCCGGCCTGAGAGGGCCCCGAGACCCTTGAGTACCACCCCATCACGGAACGAAAGCCAAAGCCCCGCCTCGAACCCGGGCAGCCAAACGAGCCCCCGCCCCCGGCGAAAGGAAAACCGCGCCTCCCTGCCCCATAGGCCGAGGGTGCCGGCGATCCCCGTCCCGTCCTCGAGCCTTCCCGCCACGCGTCCGGAAAGGGCGAGACCCAGGCCCTTACCGAGCGCCGCCAGGTCGAGCCCGGGCACCTCGATCCGCCCGGGGCGCGCCCGGACCTCTCCACCCGGAAGGGCAAGGGTGAGGGCGTAGTCCCGCCCCGCGACCCGGGCCCGCACCCACGCTTCGCCCCGGGGCAGCACGAGCTTGCCGGTAAGGCCCGCCCGGATGCCCTCGCCCTCAAGGGCACCGGAAAACGCCCCGAGGAGGGTCTCAAGCGCAAAGCTCCCCCGGTAGCGCGCCCCCTCGCCCTTGACCCGGAGCGCCCCATGCAGTTCCCACCGAGTGCCCTTTAAGGCAAACCTCCAGGGCGCGGGCCGGGTGCCGGGCAGGCGAAGCGTCCCCTCCCCCCTTCCCCAAAGCCCTTTTTTGCCGTAGCCAAGCCGGAGGGCGCCGGCAAGCCAGGGGTGGGCAAGCGAAAGCCGCACCTCCCCCGCCCGGGCGCCGAGCGTTCCCTGGCCGGAAAGCCCGGGTCCCTCGAGCAAGAGCGCGACCTCGCCGTTCCCGGAAAGCCGGGCCCGGTAGTTCCCGAGGGCGAGCTCGAGCTCGGCGAAGGGCGCCCCCCGGTAGCCGGACTCGCCCGCAAGCCGAAGGGGTAGCCCAAAGGGCGCCAGGGAAAAGCCCTCCGCCCGCAAGCGGAAATCCCCGGGAACCGCGGAGATCGCGAGCGGGCCCCCGGAGACGAGCCTCCCCGAAAGGCGAAAGCGCCTGCCCTGGCCGCTCAGGGCGAGGGCCCCCTCAACCTTCTCGAAGCGGGCCTCGGCACGGTAGGAAAGCGCAAAGGCGTCGAGCCGCCCGGTGAGCGAAAGACCCAGGGGCCGGACCCCTCCCGAAAGGCGGAGCGCCCGCCAGGGGCCGACCGCCTCGATCCGGGTCCCGGCCCCGGGTAGGAGCAAGGCGGCCCGCCCGGCCTCGAAGCTCCCCCGGGCAACCATGCGCCCCGGCTCCCCCCAAAGCGCGAGGGGAAGCTCGACGGCAATCCGCCGCGCCGCAAGGTCGAGCACGCTCTCCCCAACGCGGAGAGCCGACCCACGGAGGGAGACGGGAAGCTCCGGCACCGAAAGGGGCCCCGCCCGGAACCCGGCAAACCGCCCGGCGAGCTCGGGGTGGGGCCAGAGCCTCCCGGATAGGCGAAGGAGCCCCTGGCTTCTGAGCCAAAGCGCCCCCTCCCGGGCGAAGACCCGGCCTTCTACCGCCCCGGCGCGAAAGGCCATCTCCCCGAAAAAGCGACCGTCGTACGCAAGCGCGCCGTCGAGCACGAGGGGCCCGTAGCGGAGCTGACCCTGGTAATAAACCCGCCCCTCCCGGTAGCCGAGGGCAAAGCCCTCCCCCAAAAGCCAAAGCGCGCCGTCCTCGTACGCACCGGAAAGGGGCAAGACCCCATAGGGGCCCCGGAGTTCGGCCTGAAGCTCCGCCCGCCGGCCGGCGAGCGCGGCCCGGGCAAAAAGGTGCGGCGCGCGCGCCTCGAAGGCGCCGTCCCAGCCCCCCTCGCGGTAGACCGCCCGGCCTGAGATCAGGGCAACCTCGCCGAGGCGGACCGGAAGCGAGGCGAGGGTGAGGGTGAAGACCCCTTTGGCGTAGCGCCCCTCGCCGTAGGGGGCGACAAAGCGCCACCGCCCGCCCTCCTCCTCCACCTGGATAGGAAAGGTAGTGTAGGGCGAGCGGTAATCGAGCCTTCCGGAAAAACGCCCGCGGTAGAAAAGTTCGCCCTGAAGCGTGCCCACCACCATGGGAAGGGGCAAAAGGCGCAGCTTGAGGTCCGACCACCGGCCCGAGACCGAAACCGGCCCAAGCCGCCCCGAAACCCGGTCCCCCTCGCCCTCTAGCGTTCCCGAGAGGGAGAAGGGCCTAAAGCCGAGAAGCCCTACCTCCCCCGCCTCGACCCGGGTACGCCATCGGTTCCCCTCGATTCCGACCTCGACGCGGGCAACGCCCTTTAGGGGCTCGGGCAGGGGGAGGGCGCCCGCGCCACGGGCGCCCGGTCCCCGGCCCTCGAGGGCGAAGTTCCCGCCCTTTTCGTCCTGGTAGGAAAGCCGCCAGTCTTCGCCTCTGAGGCCAAAACGCAGCGAGACCTCGCGGTCGTAAAACCGCCCTCGGCTTTCGGCCGAGAGGCGAAAGCCCCCGTCGTAGCGCAGCTCGCCCCGGGTAGGGAGGGCGTAGCCGAGGAGGCGGGGGGTCCCGGAAAACTGCCCCGAAAGCCTTAGCGCTTCCCAGCCCTCGCCGGCAAGCCTCAGCTTTCCCCGCCCTTCAAGGGGGAGCGCGGCGCCGAAGTGGCGGGCCAGTGCGCGCCAGGTGGGCTCGGCCTCGACGGAAAAGCGGTAGCGCTCCTCCTTCCAGCTCGCCGTCGCCCGGGCGGCCACCGGCCCCTCGAGCCCCAGCCCCTTTAGGTCGGCCTCGAGGCGGTCGGGGTAGAGCCGGAGCTTCCCCCCCACCCCGGAGATCGGAAAGCCGACGACCCGCAGCCACCCCTCCCGCACCTCGCCCTCCCCCACCGCTCCTTCGGACCGGAAACGGACCCGGCCCCGGAGGGTTCCTCCCTCGATCTCCGGGTACCAGTAACGAAGCGCGGTGAGCGGGGCCTGGAAGCGAAGCTCGGGAACGCCCTCAAGGCGGAGCTCGCCGGTGACCTCGCCCCCCGGGAGGCGGGCCCGGATGCGGTAGGGCCCCCGGCCCGCGACCGTCGCCGAAAGCGGCGGGAGGTTCCAGGGGCGGTCCTCGCCGATCCTCACCCACACGTGCTCGAGCTCAAGCCCGGTGAGCACCGGTCGCACCGGCGGCGCCGCCCCGCCCCCGCCCCCCGGGGGAAAAAGGGTGCGCCAATCGAGGGCGAGCTCGGCGTCCGAAAGCGCGACCCTGAGGGGAAGCCTTCCCCCAAGGAGGCCGAGGAGCTGGTAGTCGAGCCGGAGCCGGCCGGCCCTTAGGTCAAGGCCCGGCCCCTGGAGACGGACGTCCCTGAGCTCGAGCCCAAAGAGCGCATACCCCCGGACCCGCCCCACCTCAAGGCGAAACCCCGCCCGCTCGGCCCCGTAGACGAGGCCCGCCCGGAGCAGCGGGGGAAGCCCGGGGAGGAGAAGCAAAACCAGAAACAAAAAGGGCCAGAGCCGGCGCACGACCTACCAGCCTACCCCCCGCCGCGGTGGGATAGATTAGGCGGTATGAAGCGCCGACTGGTGGCCCTGGTGAGCGGTCGGGTACAGGGCGTAGGCTACCGCGCCTTCGCCCAGCGAAAAGCCCGGGAACTCGGTCTTACCGGCTACGCCGAGAACCTCCCGGACGGCCGGGTCGAGGTGGTCGCCGAGGGCGAGGAGGACGACCTCAAGCGCTTTCTCGAGTTCTTGAAGCAAGGTCCCCGCCTCGCCGAGGTCGCGTCGATCGACGTCACCTGGTCCGAGCCGGTGGGGATGCAGGGGTTCCATGTCTACTGAGGTTCCGGTCCTCGACCAGGGTTTCGTCCGGCTCGTCGAAAAGATGGGCTCGGACGCGGCGATCGTCCGCGCCGCCCGGGTCTCCTACGGCGCGGGGACCAAGACGGTGCGCGAGGACGCCGCGCTCATCGACTACCTGATGCGCCACCAACACACGAGCCCCTTCGAGATGGTGGAGTTCACCTTCCACGTCCGGGCCCCGATCTTCGTCGCCCGCCAGTGGTTCCGCCACCGCACCGCGAGCTATAACGAGATCTCCGGCCGCTACTCGGTTTTGCAGGAGCGCTTCTACCACCCGGCCGCCTGGAGAAGCCAGGACGAGGTGAACCGGCAGGGCTCAAAAGGGGCCTTTAAAGACCCCGAGGCCGATGACCTCCTAAAAGAGGCCTACAAAAAGTCCTACGAGGCCTACCGAAGGCTCCTGGAAAAGGGCATCGCCCGGGAGGAAGCCCGGATCGTGCTGCCGCTCGGGCTCTACACCGAGTTTTATTTCAAGCAAGACCTGCACAATCTCTTCCATTTTCTCAAGCTCCGCCTCTCCGAGGACGCTCAGTTTGAGATCCGGGAATATGCGAAAGCCATCGCCGAGATCGTAAAGGAACTCGTTCCCCTCGCCTGGGCCGCCTTCGAGGAGCACGTCCTTTACGGTGCAAACCTTTCCCGTAGCGAGCGGGCCGCGCTCGCCGAGCTCGTGGACCGGGATGCCTACGCCGAGGCGCTGAAGGCCCGGGGCCTCAAAAAAAGCCGCGTTCGCGAGGCGCTCAAGAAGATCTGGGGCGACTAGCACCCAAACCAAGCACGAAGCAACGAGCGACCGAGCGTGCGGGCATAGAGGTAGCCCGCGAGGTATAAAAGGGAAGCAATCCAAGGAGGAAAGCCGCCGGGCCAAGCGACCACCAAAAGCATGGGAAATACGAGAGGTTCCAAAGGCCAGGTAGGGCGCCCGTAGCCGAAAACGGGGAAAGGCTGGTAAAAGAGCAATCCGCCCCAACCGAACATCAGGATCCAGGCGATGATTTCGGCCCCGGCGGGCCCGAGGAGGACGGTCCCGAGCGCCCCGTAAAGCATCCCCCGTTCGGCGGCAAACTGCGCGCGCCACCCCCGAGCGCAGCCTGCTATTCGGTGCTCACCTCCTGGTCCTCCTGGGCCCTCAGCGGCACCAGCATCAAGAAGTGCCGCTCGGGCCGGGCGGCGAGCAGAGCGATCTGGTCGGCCCGCTCGTGGCGCTCGGCCTCCCTGAGCACCTCCTCGTAGCGGCCGAGGAGTTCGCGCACGTCGCGCGCCCCCTCCTCATCCAGGGGTAGAAGTTGCACCTTGGCCCCCTTGGCGAGCCGCCGGCGGTAGGCGGCCTCATCGAGCCCCATCTCGGGCCAGTAGCGGAGATAGACCCTTCCCCCGGTCATCCCGCTCGCCATCCAGGGCCCGGGGTCCCCGAGCACGATCGCCCGTCCCCGGGTCATGTACTCGAAGGCAAAGCCCTTGAGGTTGGCCCGGGCGCCGAGGTTCCCGAGGTCGTCGGCGAGCGGGCGCTCGGGCTCGCCGGCGAGCACCACGTCGGCCCCGGAGAGCCGGATGCAGCAGCGGCTATCGGCGTTGCCCTCGACGATGAAAAACCCCCGGATGGCGCCGTAGGCGAAGGACTTGCCCACCGAGCCGTCCACGTACACCCCGTAGGGGTTCTTTCCCTTCATGACGAAGACCTCGCCCCCGAAAGCACTCTTTGCCACCCCGTCCTGGGCCCCACCCTCGACCACGATGCGGACGGGATCGAGGTTGAAGGCACCGAGCCCGTTCCCGGCCACGCTCCCGGCGTCGAAGCGGAGCTCGATTTCGGCCTCGAACTTCTTGCCGGCGAGGCGGCGCCGGGCGAGCTCCCCGGCGAGGTGGGTGCCGAGCGCCCGGTCGGCCGAGCCCACCGGCCCCTCCTGGAAGACGAGCTCGCGCTCCCCGCGTTCGTAGGCGGCGAGCACCACGCGGGTAATCGAGCGGGTGAGCTCGTTGGTGGGACGGCGGAGCACCCGGGCGCCGCGGTCGTTTCGCCACTCGGGCGGGCTTACCGGCTCGAAGAGGTAGTCGAGGTCGAGGAGCTCGTGCCCGGCGACCTGCTCGAGCAGCTCGCTTTTGCCCACGAGCTCGGCGAGGCTCCGGGCTCCCAGTCGGGCCACGTGCTTCCTGAGTTCCTCACCCATCGCCCCGAAGAAGGTGACCAGGTGCTCGACCGCGGGGTCGAATCGCCGGGGCACGAAGCGCTTCAGGCCGAGCCGCCTTGCCTCCTCCTCGCTCTCGATCTGGGTGGCGATCCCCACGTGGCAGGTGTTGTACTGGCATCCCCGGCAGATGGTGCAGCCGATCGCCACCATGCTGAGGGTACCGAACCCCACCCGGTTGGCCCCGAGCAGTACCATGCGCAGCACGTCGTAGGCGGTTTTCAGCCCCCCATCGGCCCATAGCTCCACGCGGTCGCGAAGCCCGGCCCGAACCAGCGCCCGATGGGCGCGCCGTACCCCGATCTCCACGGGAAGCCCCGCGTACTTGAGGGCGTGTTCTCGGGCGGCGCCGGTACCCCCTTCGAAGCCCGAGAGGGTGATGATGTCGGCCCCGGCTTTGGCAATCCCGATGGCGATGGTGCCGATGCCGGGGATCACCGGCACCTTGACCGAGATCTTCGCCTCGGGGTTTACGGTCTTGAGCTCTTCGACGAGCTGGGCGAGGTCCTCGATCGAGTAGAGATCGTGGTTATTGGAGGGGCTGATCAGGTCCACCCCGGGGACCGCGTTGCGGGCGGCGGCCACCTTCTCGGTGACCTTCTTGCCGGGCAGGTGGCCGCCTTCGCCAGGCTTTGCCCCCTGGCCGATCTTGATCTCGATCACCGCCGCCGAGTTCAGCATCAGCGCGTGGACCCCGAACCGACCGGAGGCCACCTGCTGACCCCGCCAGCGGTTGTAGCGGCCAAGCAGGTCGGGGATCTCGCCGCCTTCGCCGTTCATCGCCAGCATGTTGAGCTCGCGGGCGGCCTCGACGTAGGCGCGGAAGGCGGTCTCCCCCTGGGAACCGAAGCTCATCGCGCTGATCACGAAGGGGAGCGAGTGTCCCCCGACCGAGAGGTCCACCTCCGAAGGCTCGACCTCGGAGCGCTCGGGGAAGCGGACCTCGAGCAGGTGGCGGGCGGCCACCGGGGCCTCGCGCTCCAGCGCCCGGACCTTGGCCTCGTAGTCCTCAAAGGAGGCCTGACCCATCGCCACTTGCTGGGCCGCCTTATAGACCCGGGGGTAGAAACGAAACTCCCTGGGGGGACGCACCTTGTTCTCGCCCAGGAAGTCAAGGCGGTCAAGAAGCGTGCGCTCGAGCGCTCCAAACCCGTACCCCCGTCCCTCGGAGGCGAAGAAGGTGCGCACCCCGAAGCGCTCCGCGAGCTCGGGGGCAAGACCGATGGCGGAGAAGATCCGGCCGTAGCCCCTGAGCTCGTGGATCCCCATCGTACTCATCACCTTTTCGATGCCCTTCTTCAGAGCGTCGAGCAGGTTCAAAACCCCCGCCTCTCCGGCTACCGCTAGAGCCTCCGCCTGCATCAGCCAAGGCGCCACCGCGTCGGCACCAAGGCCGAGGGCGAGCATCAGGTCGTGGAGGTTCCGGATCCCACCGGAACGAACCAGGATCGAGGTCCGCCTGCGGAAGGCAATCCCTCGCTCGTCCCGGGCCTCGGCGAGCCGACGCTCCACCTCGGCGAGGGCCAGGTGGATGTCGATCCAGACCCCGCCCTCAAAAGCCTCGCGGTCGTCGAGCACGAGCAGCTCGGCACCTTCGCGTACCGCCTGAACGGCCGCGTCGCCCAGCCGCTTGAGCCCGGCGAGCAGCCCCTCCTCGACCGAGAACTGGGGAACGAGTACGGTGTGCCGGAAGCGCGCGAGCAGGGCGTCGGTGGTAAGGGTGCCCCGTCCGGCCGCGATCTCCTGGGCGCTCGGGAAGGTGGGCTCGAGCACCACCGGCAGGAGCAGCTCCACCACCTTTCCGCCGCCGCCCGCGTCCGGCAGCGCGCGGTGGCCCAAAAGCACGCGGGTGGAAAAGTGCTCGACCTCGCGCTCGCGATCGAGGGCGGGGTTGGTGACCACCGCGACCGTCTCCTTGAAGAACTCGGCGAGGTTCGGCCGCTCGGGATCGAGGGCGGCGAGCGGGGCGTCCCAGCCCAGACTACCCACCGGCTCCCACCCAGTCTTGGCGAGCGCCGCGAGATAGCGCCCGTCCCAGCGGTCCCAGCCAAACGCGCGCTTCAGCCCCATCGAGGGCGGGGCGTAAACCGCCGCCTCCTCACCAGACCCTCCGGTGAGCCCCGCCGGCGCCCCCGGCCCTCCGAGCCGGACGCGCACCCCCTCGACCAAAGCGTTCCGGCGGAGGGTGCGCTCGAGCACCAAGCGCTGATGCCGATCAAACGGCAAGACCCGAACGGCCCCTTCCTCCACACGCACGGTGATGCGCTCCCCCGGAGCCAGGGGCTTCGGTTCCCGGACGAACTCCTCCGCGCTAAAGACCCCCCGCTCGGAGGAAAAGACGTACTCGTAGGGGGTTTCCACGAACCAAAGCGGGCGAAGCCCCATCGCGTCGGTTGCAAAGACCGCCTCCGAGGCGTAGCGAGTGACCAGCGCCGCGGGTCCCTGGGCGAGCGGCCCGAAACGCTCGCGCAGGCCCACGTAAAGGTCTTGAAGCGCCGGGGAATAGTTGTGAATTTCCCCGAGGATCGGCGGAAAGACCAGGTCCATCGCCTCCGGAAGGCTGAGCCGGAACCGGAAGATCAAGGTCTGCAGCATCCGGTTCAGGTCCTGGGAGTCCGAGCCCCCGGAAAGCGGCACGCCATAAGCGAGGAGCTCCCGCCGAAGCCGCTCGATGGTGTTGATCTCGCCGTTGTGGGCGAGAAGGCCGAAGGGCTGGACCTGCTCGAAGGTGGATAGGGTGTTGGTGGAGTAGCGGTTGTGCCCCAGGGTGATCCGGGAGCGAAAGTTGGGGAGCGCGAGTTCGGGGTAGTAACGCTTCAGGATCTCCGCCGAGCCCCGGACCTTGTAGACCACCACGTGCGTGGAAAGGGAGACCACGTGAACCGGAAAACCCTCTTCCAGCAAAAGCCCGAGCTCAAAAAGCTCGCCGTCGCCGCCCTCGGAAAGACCGGCGATCTGCAAGAAAATAGGCTCGGTCCGCCGTCCCGCGGGACCCAAGACCCGTGGATTCGTCTCCCCCCGCTGGTCGAAGAGCAGACGCACCCCGTGCCTTGCGCCCTCGACCCGGATGAAGTCAAGGATCTCGGGAATCCGATCCGCCTCGCCCCGGGGCACGAATAGGTGGCCCACGAAAAATCGCGGGTTCATCGGAAGCCTGGGGTCGAGCCCGGCCCGGTCGAAGCGCTCGACCCAAAGCTCCCGGGGCAGGTCGGTCATCACCCCGGTACCGTCGCCCTCACCGAGGATGGCGCCGGCCCGGTGCGCCATCCGGTAGAGGGCGTCGATCGCCCGGAGTACGTTCCGGTGACGCGGAACCCCGTCCTTCTCGACTATCGCGACGATACCGCAGGCGTCTCGTTCAAGCTCGTACATCTTCCCTCCGGTCCGGGTTTTCCAGGGAGTTGCTCGGGAACGACGGGAAGAAGATGCGTACTTGTTGCGTAAATTATACAAGCCGGCGAAAAAGCGGTCAACGCCGGTGTGCGTTTTCGCTTGACACCGAAAAAAGCCGCCGTCTAAGATACTTCTCGTAATCGCGACTTCGTGGGGAGGTTGCTGTGGAAACGTTACGCGTGTCCGGTAAATCCAGGCCCAACTCCGTTGCGGGCGCGATCGCCGCGCTTCTCCGCTCCCAGGGTGAGGTCGAGGTGCAGGCGATCGGTCCGGCGGCGGTAAACCAGGCGGTAAAGGCCATCGCCATCGCCCGAGGTTACATCACTCCGGACAACCTCGACCTCTACGTCAAGCCGGCCTTCGTCAAGCTGGAGCTGGAGAACGAGGAACGTACCGCGCTGCGCTTCACCATCAAGGCGCAGCCCCTGAACCCCTAAGGCGCGAATCGGAAGCCGGTGCTCAGTTTTCCCATCCGGATCCGGTTAGGCTCGAGGGAGCATGATGCTGTTCGGACCCTTCACCTGGCTCGTCTTCCTGGTGTTCGTGGCGAGTCTGCTAATCCAGGGATGGCTCCATAAGACCTACGCCACCTACAGCCGCGTGCCCAACCGGCGGGGGCTCTCCGGAGCCGAAACCGCGCGGATCGTGCTCGAGTCCGAGGGACTCCGTCAGGTGCGGATCGAGCCGGTACCCGGGATGCTTACCGACCATTACGATCCCTTGAAGAAGGCGGTCCGGCTCTCCGAACCGAACTACGCCTCGGCGAGCATTGCGGCCCTTGCGGTGGCCGCCCACGAGACCGGCCACGCCATCCAGGACGCTCGCCGCTACACCTGGCTCGTGGTGCGCCACCAGCTCCTGCCGGCGGCCCAGATCGGCTCGAACCTCGGCCCCTGGCTCTTCCTCATCGGGCTCGTCATCGGGGCGCTGGGGCTCGCGAAGCTTGGGCTCTATCTCTTCGGGGCCGCCGCCCTTTTCCAGCTGGTCACCCTTCCGGTCGAGCTCGACGCCAGCCGGCGGGCGCTCAAAAAGCTCAGGGAGCTCAACCTGCTCTCCCCCGAGGAACTTCCCGGGGCTCGCAAGGTGCTCACCGCCGCCGCCTTCACCTACGTCGCCGCCCTGGCGATGAGCGTCGCCTACCTCCTGCAGTACGCGGCCATCCTCTCGACCGCGCGGGAGGAATGAAAAAGCCGGGGAAGCCGCGCGAGGGCCCTAGGGCCCTCGCGCTTCGCGTACTTCTGC
>JALSJG010000209.1 GCA_026989475.1 Thermaceae bacterium
CTCGGGCAGCACCAGGTTTCTGAGCTCGGCGAAGATGCCGTAGAGGTAGCGGGGCATCCCCACCAAGAACCGGGGGGCCGAAAGCGCCCGCCGGGCCACCCCGGCGTCAAAGCCAAGCCCCAGGGAAGCGGCGAAGGGCTCGCCGTTCACAAGCCCGAGGTCCACCCGGCGGATGGGGGAAGCGAGCGCCCGCGCTAGCGCCTCGGCGGGGGAAAGCCGGTGCACCCCGAGCATCCGGGCAAAGTCGTTCCCGCTCCCCACCGGCACCACCCCGAGGGCCTGGTCCGGCCGGAGTCCCTTCAGGACCTCGTGCACCGTTCCGTCGCCCCCCACCGCCACCACCCGCGTCTCCGGGGCCTCGCGGACGAGGCGGGGGGCGTGGCCCGGGCCCTCGGTGTAGACCACCCGGGCCCCGGGGGGAAGGGCTTCGAGCAAGCGGGGGGCGAGCCTAGCCACCCGGCCGCGGCCGGCGGCCGGGTTCACGACCACGAGCGGCATCGGCGGTATTGTACCGGGGTGGGCATGCTCGGCCGCTTTCTCGCGGGGGCCCCGCCCCCCACCCGGCTCCTTCTCACCCGGGCGGGGCCGGTGGAAAACCCCGGGGTGCTCTACAGCCACCCGGGCTTCCCCCTCTCGGGGGAAGGAAGGCAAGCGGTCCTCGCGCTCGTACCGGCCCTCAGGGAAGCCGGGGTGCGGGCGGTCTACGCCGCCGACTCCCGGGCCGAGGCGGAGGCCGGCCTCCTCCTCGCCGAGGGGCTTGGGGTACCCTTCGAGGCCCTCCCCGCCCTCCGGGAGCGGAGCTGGGGCGCCTGGGAAGGCCTTTCCTTCGAGGAGGTGAGGCGGCGCTGGCCCGAGGAGGTGCGCCACTGGACCCAGGACGAGGCCGGCTTCGCCCCGCCCGGCGGGGAGAGCGTGCGGGCGGTCTTCGCCCGGAGCCAGCCGGTCTTGCGCGGGCTCCTTTCCCGGCACCGGGGGGAGGCGTTCCTGGTGGTGGGCAACTGCACGGTAAACCGCGCCGCGCTGGCCCTCGCGCTTCCCTTCTTGCCCCCGGAAGAGGGGCTCAGGCTCGAGCAGGACTACGCGCGCTTGAGCGAGCTCCGCTTCTACGGCGAGGACGGGGTGCTCGGCTACCTGAACCGCTAGGGCGCGTACAATGGGGTTGATGGCGAGAACCCGCCCCCTCGACCCCGGCGATCTGCCGGCCCTAGCCCGGCTCCTCCTCTGGATGGACGAGGACCCCGCCCAGCGGGTGCTCGCCCCGGAGGGGCGGAGCCCGGAGGAGCTCGCCTTCGAGGTGGAGGAGGGCTGGGTGCTCGAGGACGAGGGGGAGCTCCTCGGTTTCGTGGGCCTCGTCCCCTTCTGGCGGGGGGTGGCGCTCGAAGGGCCGGTGGCCCGGGTGCACCCCGCCCCCCTGATCGAGGCCGCGCTCCGAGCCGCCCGGACCAAGGGGGCCACCACCGTCTACGCCTTTCCCACCGAGGAGAACGAGGCGCTCAGGGCGGCGCTCGAGGCCGCCGGGTTCGGCCCGGTGCACACCACCCACTTCTACGAGACCGAGCCGGTTGAGCTCGGCTTTCTGCCCCCCGAGGGGGTGCGGATCGAGGAGGTGGAGGCCCTCGACCCCGAGGTCTACCGGAGGCTCTACCGGGCCGCCGACGAGGGCTGGAGCCTCCGGCTATCCTGGAGCGACCTCGAGCTCCTCGAGCACTTCGCCGCCCCGGAAAACCGCCTCTTCTTCGCCTACGCGGGG
>JALSJG010000210.1 GCA_026989475.1 Thermaceae bacterium
AGGGGCACCAGCACGAAGGCCCGCGTATGCATGCGGGGGTGGGGAAGAGTCAGGCCCGGCTGGTCCAGTACCCGCCCCTCGTAGTCGAGGAGGTCGAGGTCGAGGGTGCGGGGCCCGAAGCGCACCGTCCGGGCGCGGCCGTGGGCCTTTTCCACCGCGAGCAAGAGCTTTAGCAGCTCCCCGGGACCAAGCAGGGTCTCCACCCGGGCCACCTGGTTCAGGTAGCGCCCCTGGCCCGGCGGGCCCACCGGCTCGGTCTCGTAGATCCGGGAAAGCGCCTCCACGCGAACCCCCGCCCGGCTGAGCGCGGCGATCCCCGAGAGCAGGTAGCCCGCGCGGTCGCCAAGGTTCGAGCCGAGCGCGATGAGCGCCCTAGCCACGGCGCCGCTCCACCTCGGCGAACAGATCGCGGAAGACCCCGGGGATGGGGGCGTGGGGCTTGTGGACCCGGACCCGCACCGCCTCGAGGTTGGAAAAGGCGCCGAGCAGCTCGTTCGCGATGTGCTCGGCGAGGGCCTCGATGAGGTAAAAGCGGCGCCCCCGGACCGCCTCCTCCACCCGGGCGTAGACCGCGGCGTAGTCCACGGTGGCCTCGATCCGGTCCCCCTTGCCCTCGAAGGCGACCTCCATCTCGACGTCCACCACGAACCGGGCCCCGAGCCGGTTCTCCTCGGGGCGGGCGCCGTGACGGCCGTAGAACTCGAGCCCGGCTAGGACGATCCGGCCCAAGTCTCCACCTCCCAAAACACCGCGAGGGCCTCGCGGTGGGCGGCGACGTCGTGCACCCGGAGAATCCGCGCGCCCCTTTGGGCGGCGGCAAGGTGGGCCCCTACGCTGCCGCAGACCCTTTGGTCCGGGGCCTCGACGCCGATGAGCTCGCCGATGGTGCGCTTGCGGCTGAAGCCCACGAGCAGGGGGTAACCGAGGCCGGCGAGCTCGGCGAGCCGGGCGAGGAGCGCGAGGTTATGCTCCTTTTTCTTGCCAAAGCCAAACCCGGGATCGAGGACCACCTGACGGACCCCGAGCCGCTCGGCCCGCCGGGCGCGCTTTAAGAGGAAGGCACGCACCTCGGCGACCACGTCGAGGTAGCGGGCGGCCGCCATCATCCGGCGGGGATCGGGGTCCGGGGTGTGCATCACCACGAGCGGCGCCTCGTAGCGGGCGGCGACCCCGGCGAGGCGTTCGTCGGCGAGCCCGCTGGTGTCGTTGATCATGTGGGCGCCGAGCATGAGCGCCTCCTCGGCGATCTCGGGCTTTCGGGTGTCCACGCTCACCGGCACCCCGAGCGAAAGCACCGCCTCGAGCACCGGGAAAAGCCGCCGCCGCTCTTCCTCAAGGGGCACCGGGTCCGCCCCCGGCCGGGTGGACTCGGCCCCGAGGTCGAGGAGGTCCGCCCCCTCCTCGACGAGCCGCCGGGCGTGGGCGAGGGCGGCCTCCACCGCAAGAAAACGACCCCCGTCCGAGAAGGAGTCGGGGGTGAGGTTCACGATCCCCATCAGCCGCGGGCGGTCGAGGGTGAGGACGCGGCCCCTGAGCTCGAGCTTCACGGGACAATTATAGGGAGCCCGGCGCTATCCTGGAGGCATGAAAGAGGGCATCCTCGCCGCCGTGGACCTTTCGAGCTCGAGCCCGAGCGTGATCCAAAGCGCGACCACGCTCTCCGAACGCCTCGGCTGGCCGGTGGCGGTGCTCCACGTGGTCGAGGACGGTTACTTAAAAGCTGCCCCCCGGCGGTTT
>JALSJG010000211.1 GCA_026989475.1 Thermaceae bacterium
TGGTTTTTGCGCTCGTCGGGAAAGAGGGAAAGCCCCGGGTGGGCCACCAGGTGGCCGAGGACGACCGAGGCCTTGAGCACTTTCCGCCGCTCGCCCTCGGGCCAAAGGCGCCTCAGCGCAAAGACCAGGGTGCGGGTGGCGAAGGTGGGGGTGAGGTGGGTGAAGGCGGCGTGGTCCTCGCCCTCGAGGAAGCGAAGGTGCAGAAAAAGCGAGCCGGCGGCGTAGCCCGCCTTGCGCATGCGGGCGGCGGCCTTGACCAGAAGGCGCACCGCCACCATCCGGGCCTTTTCCGGAGCCCGGAGCTCGGGGGAAAGCACGTGGGAGTGGGCAAAGGAGCGGCGGTGGGTCTCGATCTCGGGGAGGTCCTCGCCCCTTAGGTTCCAGTACATCCGCTCGCCGAGGACGCTCCCCCAGGCCCGGCGGAGGAGGGAGAGGGGGGCCTCGGTGAGCTGGCGGACGGTGAAGACGCCGAGGCGGGCAAGGCGGCGCTCCATCCGGCGGCCGATGCCGTAGAGGTCGGTGAGCTTTAGCTTCCAGAGGATCTCGGGGAGGTCCGCTTTTCGGATCAGCACCAGGCCGTCGGGCTTTTCGAGCTCGGTGGCGACCTTGGCGAGAAACCGGTTCGGCCCCCCGCCCACCGAGGCGAGGAGGTGCTCGCCCACCCGGGCGCGGATGGCCCGCTTGAGCTCCCTGGCGATCTCCTCCGCCCGTTCGCGCTCGTTTGCGAGGAGCTTGAAGCGCATCTCGTCGATGGAGCGGACCTCCTCGACGGGGAGGACGCGCTCGACCGCCCGCACGATCGCCTGGTGCACCTCGACGTAGCGGCGGGGCCGGGCCTTCCGGAGGACGATTTTGGGGCAGCGGGCCCGGGCCTCGAAGACCGGGGTGCCGGTCTTGACCCCGCATCGCCGGGCCTCGTAGCTGGCGGCGATGCAGACGGTGGTCTCGGCCTCCACCGGGACGACGCAGACGGGTTTCCCCCGGAGGTTCTCGTCGTCCTGCTGCTCCACCGAGGCGAAGTAGGCGTTCATGTCGAGGAAGAGGTAGCGGATCGTCATGGTCGGCCCCCGCATAGTTTACACCTGACAATGTCTTTAGAATCAAGGGCATGGTGGTGCGGATCTGGCGGGGCCGGGTGCCCCGGGAAAAGGCCGATGTCTACGCGAAGTTTTTGGCCGAGCGGGCAGTCCCCGACTACCGTTCGGTGCCGGGTTGCCTCGCGGTCTACGTGCTCCGGCGGGACCTCGAGGAGGCGGTGGAGTTTACCACCCTCACGCTCTGGCGGGACCTGGAGGCGATCCGCGCCTTCGCCGGGGAGGAATACGAGCGGGCCAAGTACTACCCCGAGGACCGGGCGTTCCTGCTTGCGTTCCCGCCCTTCGTCGAGCACTACCAGGTGGTGGCCAAGGCGCCCTAGCCTGGGCGGGGATGCCCTGGCGCCTCTTCGCCGCCGCCTGGAGCTACGAGCTCGCCTCGTGGTTCGCGTTTTTGAGCGTGGTCTCCTGGCTTGAGGCCGCGGGCGGTGCGGGGCTTACCGGGGCCTACTTCGTGCTCTATAACGGGGTGCAGCTCCCGGTGGCGACATTTCTCGCCCCGCTGCTTGACCGCCTGGAGCGGGGCCTTGGGCTCAGGATCGCGTTCTTTTTGCCGGCCGTTCCGCTTCTGCTCGCGCTCGGCGTGGGCCGGCTCTGGTCCGCGCTCTTGCTGGGGGCGGCGTTCGCCCTCTCCGACTACCTGATCTACACCCTGGTTCCGGCGGCGGTGCCGATGCGGGTGCCGCCGGAGCGGGTATCGCGGGCGAACGCGCTCTGGCAGACGGG
>JALSJG010000212.1 GCA_026989475.1 Thermaceae bacterium
GGGAACCTGGGGCAAGTGATCGGGGCCGGTGCCTTCGGTGTGCTTGCGCCGGCAACCGGCCCCCGGGTGCTTTTGCTGCTTTCCGCCTTGCTCGCGCTCTTGGCCCTGGCGCCGCTCAGGGGGGCGGGAGGGGCACCCCGCCGCCAGGGTTAGATCCGTACCTTCTCCTCGATCACCCGGGCCACGTGACGGGCAAGGTTCTTGAGCTCGATGCGCCCGAGCACGTCCTCCAGGAACGCCGCCACCAGGAGGTTCTCGGCGCTCGGGCGGGGGATGCCGCGGGTCTCGAGGTAGAAGATCTGCTCCTCGTCGATCGGCGCGATCGAGGAGCCGTGGGAGCAGCGCACGTCGTTGGCGGCGATCTCAAGCTGGGGCACGCTCTCGACCCGGGCCTTCCGGGAGAGCAGGAGGTTGCGGTTGGTCTGGTAGGCGTCCGTCTTCTGGGCGGCGGGCTCGAGCTTGATCAGCCCCTGATAGACGATCGTCGCCTCGTCCTTGGCCACCCCCTTGTAGTAGACGTCGCTTCGCGCGTGGGGGGCGACGTGGTGCTGGAGGGTGTAGTGGTCGTGGTGCTGCTCGCCGGCGCCGAAGTAGACCCCGAGCATCTCCGAGTCCGCCCCGGGGCCGAGGAGCTCCGAGCCCACTTCGCTCCGGGCGAAGCGGGCCCCCAGGTTGACCGCGAGATCCTTGAGCGCCGCGTCCTTCTCGAGGAGCGCCCGCTGGCGGTAGAGGTGGTGGCTTGTTTCGTTCTTGGTCTGGACGTTGGCGTGCACGAGCCGCGCGCCCGGGCGGAGAATGAGCTCGGTCATCCCGACGTGTACCGCCTGGCCCCCGGACTCCGAGAGGTGCTCCTCGGCGTAGGCGAGCCGGGCGTGGTCGTCGAGCAGGATCAGGGTGCGGGAGATCTCGAGCTCCTCCGCCTCGCTCACGAAGAAGGCGGCAAGGGGCTTCTCCACCTCCACATCCGCGGGGACGTAGACGAAGGCGCCGTAGGTCCAAAGCGCCGCCGCCAGCGCCGGGATCTTGTCGTTGGCGTCGCCCTTTTCCCGGGCGGGGATGGCCTTATAGAGGTTTGCCTCGACGAGCTCGGGGTGGGTCTTGAGCGCCCGGTGCAGGCTGGTGAAGACGACCCCCTTCTCTGCGAGCTCAGGCGCGAGCTCGGCGTAGACCAGGTCCGGGCCGAGGAAGACCAAAAACCCGGCGAGCTCTGCGTCCTCGAGGCGCTTTCTCACCACCGCGGGCAGCGCGTCCCGGCTAAGCGTGCGGTCCTTGGGAAGCGCGAGGGGCAGGTCGAAGGGAACGTTCTTGAGCCGCCCGGCGGCGTAGCGCCAGGGCTCGGTCTTGCGGCTGGGCCAGGGCACCGCCTCGAAGACCGCCGCCGCCCCTTTCCGCGCCTCCTTCAGCCACGCGGGCTCGCCCAGCCGTTCGGCGAGCTTCTCGGGGTTCGTGGGCAGGACCTCGATCATCCGACCGAACCCTCCATCTCGAGCTCGATCAACCGGTTCAGCTCCACCGCGAACTCCAGGGGCAGTTCCTTGGTCACCGGCTCCAAGAATCCGCGGACGATCAGCGCCGCCGCCTCGTCCTCGGGAAGCCCGCGGGTCTCGAGGTAGAAGATCTGGTCGTCGGCGAGCCGGCTCACCGTGGCCTCGTGGCCGATCTGGGCGGTCTCGTTCTCGATCTCCATGTAGGGGTAGGTGTCGGTCTTGGACTCGGGGTCGATGAGGAGCGCGTCGCACTCGACGTTGGCCTTGGCCCGGTCGGCCCTCGGGCTCACCTTGACCAGCCCGCGGTAGCTCGCCCGGCCCTCGCCCTTGCTGATCGACTTGGAGACGATCCGGCCCGAGGTGTCCTCGGCCTGGTGGATGAGCTTCGCGCCGGTGTCGAGATGCTGGCCGGTCTTGGCGAAGGCGATCGAGAGCACCTCGCTACGGGCGCCGCGGCCTTTGAGGATCGAGGAGGGGTACTTCATCGTCACCTTGGAGCCGAGGTTGCCGTCCAGCCACATGTGGTAGCCGCCCTCCTCGACGATCGCCCGCTGGGTGACCAGGTTGTACATGTTGATCGGCCAGTTCTGGATCGTGGTGTAGCGGGAGTGGGCGTTTTTGTGGACGTAGATCTCGATCACCCCGGTGTGGAGCGCGTCGGTGGTGTAAAGCGGCGCGGTGCAACCCTCGATGTAGTGCACCCTGGCGCCCTCGTCCACGATGATCAGGGTGCGCTCGAACTGGCCGAACCCGGCGGTGTTCACCCGGAAGTAGGCCTGAAGCGGCACCTCGACCTCGACCCCGGGGGGCACGTAGACGAAGGAGCCGCCGGACCAGACCGCCGAGTTCAGGGCGGCGAACTTGTTGTCGGTGGGGGGGACGATCTTCGCGAAGTACCGCTTGAAGAGCTCCTCGTACTCCTTGAGCCCCTCCTCGATGGAGACGAAGATCACCCCCTGGCGCTCGAGCTCCTCTTTAACCTTGTGGTAGACCACCTCGGAGTCGTACTGGGCGCCGACCCCGGCCAGCACCTTGCGCTCGGCCTCGGGGATCCCGAGCCGCTCGTAGGTCTTCTTGATCTCCTCCGGGACCTCGTCCCAGCTCTCCGCCGGGCCCTTGGCCGGGGGTTTGACGTAGTAGTAGAAGTCGTCGAACTTCTTTTCCAGCTCCGAGAGGTCCGGCCCCCACTTGGGCATGGGCATCTTGAGGAAGATCTCGAGCGCCTTGAGCCGGAAGTCGGTCATCCAGGCGGGTTCGCCCTTGGCCTCGGAGATCTTCTTCACCGTCTCGGGGGTGAGCCCTTTGAGGGCGAGCTCGGGCTCGATCTCGTCCCTAAACCCCCAGCGGTAGTCGTCGGCGATGTGCTTGAGATCCAGGTTCTCAGGCACCGGCCACCTCCTCCTTCAACCAGTCGTAGCCCCGTTTTTCGAGCTCGAGGGCGAGCTCGGGGCCGCCGGTTTTCACCACGCGCCCGTCCATCATCACGTGCACCACGTCGGGGACGATGTAGTTGAGGAGCCGCTGGTAGTGGGTGATGACGAGCGCGGCGAAATCCGGGCCCCGCATCGAGTTGACCCCGCGGGCCACCGTCTTGAGGGCGTCGATGTCGAGGCCGGAGTCGGTCTCGTCGAGGATCGCGTAGCGGGGTTTCAGGACCAGAAGCTGCAGGATCTCGTTCTTCTTCTTCTCCCCGCCGGAAAAGCCCTCGTTCAGGTAGCGGGAGAGGACCTCCTCGTCCCAGGCGAGGAGGTCGATCGCCTCCTTGAGCCGGGCGTAGAACTCGGTGATCGGGGGCTCCTTGCCGAGCCGCTCCTTGAGCGCGAGGCGCAGGAAGTTCGCCACCTGCACCCCGGGTACCTCGACCGGGTACTGGAAGGCGAGGAAGAGCCCTTTCCGGGCGCGCTCGTCGGGCTCGAGCTCGGTGATCTCCTCGCCGTCCAGGAGGATCCGCCCCTTTTCCACCTGGTAGTTGGGGTCGCCGGCGATCACCTTGCCGAGGGTGCTCTTGCCGGCGCCGTTCGGCCCCATGAGGGCGTGGACCTCGCCGAGCGGGACGGTGAGGTTCACGCCCCTGAGAATCTTCTTACCTTCGTGCGAGACCCAGAGGTCTTGGATTTCGAGTCGGTTTGCCATTCCACCCTCCTCAGGGGGAGTGTAGCGACAAATCCCCCGAATGTCTAGTGGATAAGTCAGGATATCCGGGAGAGGGCGTCTCGGAGGTCGGCGAGCAAACGCTCGGCGGGCTCGAGCCCGAAGTGAAGCCGTACCATTCCCTTGGGAAAGCCGTAGGCCCGGGCGATCCGGGGCTGGGCGAAAAGCGGGAGCACCAGCGACTCGTGCCCGCCCCAGGAGACCCCGACCTTGAAGTACTGGAGCCCGTCGGCAAAGGCGCGGGCGGCGGCTTCGTCCGCGAGCTCGATGGAGACGAGGCTGGCGCCCTGCTTCAGGTACTGCTTCGAAAGCGGGTCGTCCTCGGCCCAGTAGACCCGTCTCACCGACGGGTGCCCTTTGAAGAGGGCGGCCGCTTGGGCGGCGGTCTCCCGGTGGCGGGCGAGTCTGAGCTCGAGGGTGCGAAGCCCCCGAACGAGCAGCCAGGCCTCGAAGGGGGCGAGTTTGGCGCCGAGGAGCATGTAGGGCTCCCGCAGGGCCCGTACCAGCTCCGCCCGCCCCGCCGCCACCCCCGCGACCACGTCGGAGTGGCCCGAGAAGTACTTGGTGGCGGAGTGAAGGACGAGGTCGGCACCGTGCCTCAAGGGCTTCGAGAGCACGCCGGCGGTGTAGGTGGCGTCGATCAGGACCAGGGCTCCCTCGGCGTGGGCGGCCTCGGCGATGGCGGCGAGGTCGGGGATCTCGAAGGTATAGGAGGAGGGCGATTCCAAGTAGACCAGCCGCGCGCCGGGAATCGTCTCCCGCATCCGCTCGGTGTCCTTCGTTTCCACGAAGGTGGTTTCTATCCCGTAGCGCTTGAGCAGGCCGGTGAGCAGGGCGTGGGTGCCGGCGTAGACGGGCCGGTTGGCCACCATCCGGTCGCCGGGTTGCAAAAACGCCAAAAGCGCCGCCGCGATCGCGCCCATTCCGCTTGAGAAGGCGAGCGCGGCCTCGGCGCCCTCGAGCTCCGCCACCGCTTTTTCGAAAACGGCGACGGTCGGGTTCTTTCCCCGGGTGTAGTAGGGCGCCCCTTCGCGCACCGCGCGCTCGAAGGCCTCGACGGTATCGAAGCCGAACAGCGAGGTTTGAAAGATCGCCGGGGCGGCTTCGCCCAGGAAGTTCGGCCCGGAATCCTCCATGGCTCAAGGTTACACGCTCGGTAACCTGTAACGCTTTGGCAACGCCCGCCTCCTTAGGTTCGCAAGCACCATGAGGGGGATGGCAGGTGTAGCGGGTATCCTCTTGCTCCTGGCCGCGTGCGGCGGTCCGCCTTCGAAACGGCTCGTGGTGGTTCCCGACGCGCTGGTGCTGGCTCCGGGAGGCGAGGCCCGGCTGGAGGCACGCCTGTCCGGGGTCTCCGGAGGGGTGCGCTGGAAGGCCGAACGGGGCACGATCGTGGGCACCGGCACGGCCGTGACCTACCGCGCGCCCGACCACCCCGCCGACGACCGGGTGGTGGTCGAGAGCCTGGCCGACCCCGGGCTTCGGGCCGAGGTTCGGGTCGCGGTGCGTTCCGGTGGAGTGGTGGGCAACCGGATCCGCGTGGTGAGCGACCGGGCCCTGGTCTTCGGCCGGGTGGGCGAACAGCGGGTCTTCGAGGTCGAGGTGCTCGACGTGCTCGGCCGCCCGATTCCCGACGCCCGGGTGCGGTTTGAAAGCGCGGACCCCGCCCGTTTCCGGGTGACGCCCCTCGGACCCCGCAAGGCCCGGGTCGAGGCACTCGACGACACCCTGGGGACGGTGCGCATTCGGGCCCGCTACGGCGACGCCGAGACCTGGGGCCAGGCGGTCTTCGCCGAGTTCCAGCCGGAGGCGCTCTACCTATCCGGGGATCTCGTGCTCGATGCCGACTGGGACCCCGCCCGGCGGGCCTGGGTGCGGGTGGTTCTGAGACGCGGACCCGAGACCGAAGGGCTACGGGCTGGCCAGGTCTTTTTTACCGGAGACCGCACCGGGGTTTGGGGCCGGATCGTGTCGGTCCGCGTGGAGTCCGACCGGGTCGTGCTTACCACCGCAAAGGCGGCGCTCCCCGACCTCTTCCGGCGGCTGCGCTACCGCGACGAGACCCCCGAGGTGGCGGTGCAGAGCGTGCTCCTTCCCGGCGGGCAGGCGGCGCTCCGGGTGCAGAGCGGGGACGACGTCCGTTGGGTGCCCCTCGGCGCCTGTGAGACCGACCTCGAGGGGGTCGAGATCGTCGAGCCCTATCTCGGGGAGATCCGTCGCTTCTGGATCGAGGCCTACGTGGAGCTCGAGTTCGGTCTCGACCCCCTGGACCGCGCCGGTCTCGTCTTTCACGGCGAGGCCGGGCTGGTCGCCGATGGGGGCCGGGTACGGGTGGACACCCCCAGCGGCGAGATCTACTGCCGGCTCTGGCAGGGGGAGGTCAGCCTCCCCGCGGTCTCGATCCTGGTGCTTTCGATCAACGTCGATCTCTACCCCCAGGTCTACGTCTACGCCGACATCGCCGCCAGCGGCGCCTCGCTGTTGTTGCAGGGCCCTCGGGCCCGGGCGGTGGCCCGGGCGGCGGTGGGCTTTCGCTACGACGACGCCCACGGCTGGCAGTTCGTCGACGAGTTCGATCTCGACACCGGGCTCGAGCTGCCCCGCCTCGAGATGCGTCTTGAGAGCAACCTCGAGCTCGAGACCGGCCCCGGCGCCGCCGTCGAGCTGGGGGCCTCGGTTCGGGCTTTTGGAGAGAACCTCCTCTCCGGGCGGCTCCTGGAGCTCGTCGGCGAGCTTCCCTTCTTCGTGCGCGTGCCGGTGTGGGCGGTCGAGCGGGCCGACTACCCGGGGCTGGACTGGGGCTTTGGCTACCGGCTTCTCGGCTACCTGAAGCTCGAGCTCGGGGGCCCGCTCGCCGAGCTGGTTAGCGAGATCTTCGGGGAAGGGGCCACCGATCTAGGCCGAACCAGGCTCTTTGAGACCGAGGACCGGAAGGCCTTCCTGTCCGTTGCCCGCGCGCGCATCGAGCTGGATTCCACCCGCGTGGACCTTGGGCAGGGGGAGGTGGCGACCTTCGTGCTCAGCGACGACGACGGGCTCTCCGGTCGGGTCGAGGTCTGGCTAAGGGGCGGGGTCTGCCCTAGCAACCTCGCCTGCTTCGGACCTGGTGTCCCCTTGAGGCGGGTCGCCGACGGCCCCGACGGCGGCGACCCCGAGGTGCGCCTGACCTGGACCCCGGGCCCGGAGGACGTCGGCTACTACGAGGTGCAGGGGCGCCACTGGCTCGGCCTCTTCGAGGAAGTCGCCCCCTACGCTTCCCGCGCCGCCAGCGGGTTGATCGTGCTTGCCCCCGAGCTCGACGCCCTGCCCGAGAGCCTCTTGCTGAAGGGCAAGTACGACGCCGAAGCGACCGGGGTGCTGAGCTACCGGAACCGCGCGGTGAGCGGGCTTGGCCCGGACGGCGCCCCCCACGACTTCACCAGTCCGCTCTCGGTCACCCTCTCCCCGTCGGCCGGGGTAGCCGCCGACCCCGCCTCGGTCACCCTCGGTTCGGGAGACTGGGCCTTCCACCGCCTCAGCTACCCCTGTCCCGGTTCCCCAACCACCTTCGACACCACCCTCCGCCTGACCACCAACGACCCCGACGAAGCCAGCGTGGACCTGCCGGTGCGGGTCGAGTGCACCCCCAACAACCCGCCGACGGCCCGGATCTTGAAGACCTCGGTGAATGGGCTCGAGCTCCGGGTGATCGGGCGCGGCCAGGATCCCGACGGCGATCCGGTCGGTTGCTACTTCGACTTCGGCGACGGCAGCCCTCGCGAGGAGCGGCCGCTCGGCTCGCCGGACTGCGATGCCCTCGACGTACGGCACACCTACGCCGAGGCCGGTACCTACCAGGTGACCTTCGTAGTCTTCGACGCGGACGGCGACCGGGACATGGACCAAAGTGCCGAGACGGTCGGGCCCTAGGTTTAGGCACACGTTTTCGTGGCACGGGTCAGGCGGGGCCCGCCCCGGCCGGGGCGGGCCCCCTTCCATCCTCTAGGCTTGGGAGCATGAAGGCGTACCTATTCGTTGCCCTGGGGGGGTCCCTTGGCGCCCTGTTTCGCTACGCCGTAAGTGGCTGGATCCAGCAGCTCGCCGGGGGGCTTTTTCCCTGGGGTACGCTGTTTGTGAACGTGTTGGGGAGCTTTCTGCTGGGCCTGCTGTATGAGGTCGCGATGCGCGCCGTTGTACCCCCGGAGTGGCGGCTTTTTTGGGCGGTAGGGGTGCTCGGGGCTTTTACCACGTTCTCGACCTTCAGCTACGAGACGCTCGGAATGCTGCGCGAGGGGGCCTGGGTCCCCGGGCTCGCCTACGCCCTGGGCTCGCCGGCGCTCGGGGTGGGCGCGGCCCTCGTGGGCGTTTGGCTTGGAGGCAGGTAGCCGTGGGACTGAAAGGGGAGGCCAAGCTGCTTCGGATCTTCGTAGGCGAGTCGGACCGCTACCTGGGGCGGCCGCTTTACGAGGCGATCGTCTTGAAGGCGCGCGAGGCGGGGCTCGCGGGCGCCTCGGTCTTCCGGGGGATCATGGGTTTTGGCGGGCATTCCCGGATCCACGCCGCCCGGGTGCTCCGGCTTTCCGAGGACCTGCCCGTGATGATCGAGATCGTTGATCTACCGGAGAAGATCGAGGCGTTTTTGCCCACCCTCGACGCGATGATTACCGAGGGGCTCGTGACCCTCGAGCGCGTCGAGGTGGTCTGGTACCGCGGGCGGAATGCGGGATAAAATGCGGCCGCTATGAAAAAGTTTGCGGTTTTGGGGGTTTTGCTGCTCGGACTGGCGCTCGCCGGCGCGGGCGCCGTCGCCGACGCCCTGTACGTCGCCTTCATCGCCAAGGTTCCGGCGGTGGCGCCGAAGGTCGCGAGCCTCGAGGAGGCCTACCGGGTGCAGGACGCCTTCGTCGAGCGGCTTTCCGTGCCGCTCGGGCCGGTGGTGGGCTACAAGGTGGGCCTCACCAGCAAGCCGGTGCAGAAGCGGTTCGGCGTCGACCACCCGCTAAGGGGTCAGCTCCTCGCCGGGATGCTCCTTCGAAACGGGGTCGAGGTGCCCGCCCGCTTCGGCGCCCGGCCGATCGCCGAGGCCGACCTGTTGGTGCGGGTCAAGGACGCCGGGATCAACGAGGCGAGGACGATCGCCGAGGTCTGGGAGTACCTGGACGCGGTGATTCCCTTCATCGAGCTGCCGGATCTTCTCGTCAGGAAGGGCGATCCCCTCACCGCCCCGGTGATCACCGCCATCAACGTGGGGGCGCGGCTTGGGGTGATGGGGGCGGAGATCCCCACCGAGCGGCTCGCCGCCGGCGACCTGGCGGCGATGAACGTGCGCGTTTACCTGGGCGGCGAGGAGGTCATGGCGGTACCGGGTAAGGCGATCCTCGGCCACCCCCTGAACGCGGTGCTCTGGCTCGTTCGGGACCTGAAGGCCGACGGCAAGGCGCTAAAGCCCGGCGACCTCGTGAGCCTCGGGAGCCTGGGGCGGCCTCTTGTGCCCCGGCCGGGAACCGAGCTAAGGGTGGTCTACGCGGGGCTTTTCGGCAACCAAGAGGTGAGGGTGCGGTTTCGGTGAGCGAAGGCCCCTCTCCGCGGCTGCTCCCGGTGCGCCGCCTCTCCGACTTCGAGTGGGAGCGCCTCCGGGCCGCCGCCCGGGGGGAGGGCTGCGAAGAGCTCGAAGGGGTGCTCGCCCGGTTCGGCGGGGAAGACCGGGAGGCGGGGCTTTGGGTCTTTTCCGCTTCGCGGGAGGTGCGGGCGGTGGCCGGGGTGGGGCCCGAGCCCTGCCCCGGCTGGCTCGGTGCTGCGCGGCTCCTTGTTATCTACGTCCACCCCGATCACCGCGGGCAGGGCTTCGGCCACCGGCTGCTCGCCCGCATCCTCCGCCACCTCCGGGGCCGCGCTCGAACGCTCACCGCCCGGGTTGCCGACCGCCCGAGCGCGAGCTTTTTGGAACACCACGGCTTCGTGCCGCTTAGAGACGCTTGCGTAAGCCACTTTCGTCTGGTGGGGAAGAGGTAGGGTGGGGGCATGGGGCTTCCTCCCGGTCAGCGCTCGGTCCCCAAGCTTCCCGTCTTTACCGCGGTTCCCTCGGCCGGCCTTCCCGGGCCCGGGGCGTACCGGGTCTGGGTCCGGGGGCGGGTGAAGCGGCCGCTCGTCCTCAGCCTCGCGGAGCTTTTGCCCCGGGCCGAGGAGGTCCACGACTTCCACTGCGTCACCGGCTGGAGCCGGGAGCGGGTTCGCTGGGAGGGGGTGCCGCTTGCCGAGGTGCTCGAGGAGGCGGGCCTCCTTCCCGGGGCCCGCTGGCTCCTCGCGTTTGCCTACGGCGCGTATTCGGCGGCGATTCCCCTTAATGAAGCCCTGAAGCCCGGGGTGCTGCTCGCCACCCGGCTCGAGGGCCGGCCGATCCCCGAGCCCTACGGCGGCCCGGTGCGCCTGGTGGTGCCCCATCTCTACGGCTGGAAGAGCGTGAAGTGGCTGATGGGGATCAAGGTGCTCGAGCGCTACGAGCCCGGCTACTGGGAGGCCCGGGGCTACCA
>JALSJG010000213.1 GCA_026989475.1 Thermaceae bacterium
CCCCGGTGCCGCGTAGAATGCTCGAAGAAACCTATGCCCTTTTCTGGGAGGCACTATGATCCTGGTCCTGCACGGCCCCAACCTCAACCTGCTCGGCCGGCGCGAGCCGGAGATCTACGGCACCCTGACCTTTGAGGAGCTTGAGGAAAAGCTCGAGACCTGGGGGAGCGAGCTGGGCATCGGCGTGGTGAGCCGGCAGTCCAACCACGAGGGCCAGCTCGTCGAGTGGATCCAGCGGGCGGAGGAGGAAGGTTTTCGGGGCATGGTGCTGAACCCGGGCGCCCTCACCCACTACTCCTACGCCCTTCTGGACGCGATCCGCGCCCAGCCGCTGCCGGTGGTCGAGGTGCATCTCTCGAACCTCTACGCCCGCGAGCCCTTCCGGGCCCACTCGGTCACCGCGCCCGCCGCCCGGGGGGTGATCAGCGGGCTGGGGCCGCTCGGCTACCGCTACGCGATCGAGTACCTGCTCGCGTTGACCTCCTAGGTCGCGAGACCTATACTCGCCGGTGGCAGGGCCCCGTGGTGTAGCTTGGTTAGCACACCCGCCTGTCACGTGGGAGGTCGCGGGTTCAAGTCCCGTCGGGGCCGCCAAAAGCCCGCCCCTTCGGGCGGGCTCGCTTTTTCTTAAAAGCGCCGGTAGGGTATACTGGTTGGCGGTGTAAAGAATTGCGTTCCGGTGGGAACGCGTTCCCCCAAAGCGAGGCGAACGATGGCGGAAGTCCTACCTGTCGAGATCACCGAAGAGGTCAAGCAGAGCTTCATCAACTACGCGATGAGCGTGATCGTGGACCGGGCGCTGCCCGACGTCCGCGACGGGCTCAAACCGGTACAAAGGCGGATCCTTTTCGCCATGTACCAGGAGGGGCTCCTCCCCGGCCGCAAGCACGCGAAGTCCGCCGGCGTCGTCGGCGAGGTCATCAAGAAATACCACCCCCACGGCGACCAGGCGGTCTACGACGCGATGGTGCGCATGGCCCAGGACTGGAACCTGCGCTACCCGCTGGTGGACGGGCAGGGAAACTTCGGCTCGATCGACGGCGACCCCCCGGCCGCCTACCGCTACACCGAGGCGCGGCTCTCCCCCATCGCGCTCGAGCTCCTCAAAGACATCGACAAGGACACCGTCGACTTCAAGCCCAACTTCGACGGCACCGCCACCGAGCCCGAGGTGCTTCCGGCGGGCTTCCCCAACCTGCTGGCCAACGGCGCCTCCGGCATCGCGGTGGGGATGGCGACGAGCCTCCCGCCCCACAACCTCGGCGAACTGATCGACGCCCTGGTCAGGATGATCGAAAATCCGGAGATCACCCTGGACGAGGTGCTCGCCGTCCTCCCCGGCCCGGACTTCCCCACCGGCGGCCGGCTGCACCGGGGCGGGATCAAGGAGGCCTACGCCCGGGGCCGGGGCAGCCTCAAGCTCCGGGCCAAGGTCCACGTCGAGGAGAAGAAGAACCGGGTCGCCCTGGTGGTCACCGAGATCCCCTACCAGGTCAACAAGGCGAGCCTCATCACCCAGATCGCCGCCCTGGTGCGGGCCAAGAAGGTCGAGGAGATCGCCGCCCTCAGGGACGAGTCCGACCGCCGGGGGATGCGGGTGGTGATCGAGCTCAAACGGGGCGCGAACCCCGAGGTCGTGCTCAACCGGCTCTACAAGCACACCCAGCTCCAGACCAGCTTCACCGTCAACCTGCTCGCGATCGTCGAGGGCGAGCCCAGGGTGCT
>JALSJG010000214.1 GCA_026989475.1 Thermaceae bacterium
GACGCCCTGGTCGAGGACCTCGAGGACCTGCGCCACGCCCTCGGCATCGCGCGCTGGACGCCGCTCGCCCAGGGTTTTGGGGCGGTGGTGGCGCTCGAGTACGCCCGCCGGTTCCCCGGGGCGGTGGACGGGGTCGTGCTCATCGGCCCCTGGGTGCACTTCCCCTGGCTCTTAAAGCGGCTCTGGCGGGGCTTTACCGAGGCCCCCTTCCCCGAAGACCCCGAGGAGGCGGCCGAGGCGCTCTTCGCCCAGGTCCCGGTGGAGGAGGCCTTCCGCCGGCTCGCCTTCCCCACCGCCCACGGGCGGATGCACTACGAGTGGGTGCAGGACGGCGGCCTCCTGGTGCCGGAGGACACGGTGCTCCGGATGTTTGCCCAAAACGGGCTCTGGCGCTTCGACTACACCCCCTACCTGCTCGCGCATCCCCACCGCCCCTTCGTCCTGGTGGGCGACGCCGACGGCACCAGCTACCCCGAGCAGGCGGAGGCGGTGGCCGACCTCGCGGGGGGCGAGATGATCGTGCTCGAGGGGGCGGGGCACCACCCCTACGTGGACGATCCCGAGGGCTTCACCCGGGCTCTTTACCGAACCCTCGACGCGATCCACGATTTTACCGAAGGTTCATAAGCGAGGCGTAGAATCGGCATGATGGAGGCGGGCCAGCTCAACCTTCTGATCGCCTTTTTCGGGGGCGTGACCTCGTTCTTTCTCCCCTGCATCCTGCCCCTCGTACCCACCTACCTGCTCTACCTCTCCGGCGAGAGGGGGCACCCGTTTAGGAACGCGCTCTTTTTTGTGCTCGGTTTTTCGCTCGTCTTCATCGTCTTGTTGGGCCTTCCCGCCAGCTACCTGGGTAGCCTGCTCTTTACCTACAAGGAGCCCCTGGTGCGGGTGGGCGGAGCGGTGCTGATCCTGCTCGGGCTTTCAATGCTTGGTCTGCGTCTTCCGTTTGGCGTGGGGGGCGCCAGCGGCCTGGTGGCGGGCTACCGCGCCGATCCCTCGCGCCCGTGGGGTGCCTTTCTCCTCGGTGCGGTGCTGGCGATCGGCTGGACGCCCTGCATCGGCCCGGTGCTCGGGCTCATCCTCGCCCTCACCTTCAACGCCGGCGGGATGCAGGGGCTCGGGTACATCACCGTCTACGCCGCTGGCCTCGCCGTTCCCTTCCTGGTCGTTGCCCTCTTCGCCGACCGCGCCCTGCGCTGGTTACGCCGTAGTGCGGGGGTCGCCAGGCTGGTCGAGTACCTCGCCGGGGGCACGCTGGTTTTGGTGGGAATCTTGATGGCCAGCGGCTTGTGGTCCCAGCTCAGCAAGTACCTGGCCCGGTTTGGGGCTGGTTTTTGAGATGGCCCCGCTCGTAGAGCTCGAGGATGTCTGGAAACGATACGGAAAGAACTGGGTTTTAAGGGGGGTTGGGCTGGTGCTTGAGCCCGGGGAGACGGTCGCCCTCCTTGGGCCGAACGGCGCGGGGAAGACGACCCTGCTCCGGATCGCATCCGGGCTCACCCGCCCCCAGCGAGGCCGGGTTTTGCTTTTTGGAAAGCCTCCTGCATCGCTCGATTCGGAACGGGCCGGCCTGCTCTTTCTGGCGAACCCTCCGGCTTTTTACCGCCACCTGACCGGTGAGGAAAACCTTTTAAGCTGGCTGGCGTTGCAGGGTCGGAAGGTGCGGAGGGAAGCGGTGGAACCGGTGATCGAGGAACTCGGGTT
>JALSJG010000215.1 GCA_026989475.1 Thermaceae bacterium
GGCCGGGTACTGATGGTCGAGCAGCACCGCCCGGCGATCCGCCGCACCACCCTCGAGCTCCCCGCCGGCCTGATCGAGCCCGGCGAGTCCCCTCTCGAGGCCGCGCGCCGAGAGCTTATGGAGGAGGCGGGCCTGGACGCCGAGCTCAAAGAACTTTTCAGCTTCTACTCGAGCCCTGGCTTTACCGACGAGCGGATCACCCTCTTTGAGGCCACCCGGCTCGAGCCCAGGCGCCGCCCCCCGGACCCCGGGGAGATGCTCAAGGTCCGCTGGGTTCCGGTGGAGAAAGCGATCCAAGCGTTCTTGACGGGCGCTCTGGTTACCAGCAGCCCCACCGCCGCCGGTATGCTCTGGCTTTATCGCACGCGATGATTTTGATCAACGACCCCGCCGACGTACCCCCTGGCCCCAAGGTGGTGGCCATCGGGAGCTTCGACGGCGTCCACCTCGGGCACCGGGCGCTCCTCGCCCGCGCCCTCGCCCTGGCCCGGGAGCGCCACCTTCCCCTGCTCGTCTACACCTTCGATCCCCCCACCAAGGTCTTCACCCAGGGGGCCCCGGTGCTCTCGACCCTTTCCGAGAAGGCCGAGCTCCTCTCCTCCGCCGGCGCCGAGATCGTGCTCGCGGTACCTTTTAACGCCACCTTCGCCCAGCGCTCGAAGGAGGCGTTCCTGGCCGAGCTCGCCAGCCTCGAGCCGGCGGCGATCGTGGTCGGGGAAGACTTCCGCTTCGGCCGCGGGCGCGCGGGCGACCCCGAGGACCTCGCCGCCCTCGCCCCCACCGAGGCGGTCCCGCTTTTGAAGCTGGGTGGCGAGCCGGTCAAGTCCTCGCGGATCCGGACGCTACTCGAGGCCGGCGACGTGGAGGCCGCCCGCCACCTCCTCGGCTACCCCTACCGGGTGCGTGGGGTGGTGGTCCGCGGCGACCGGCGGGGGCGGGCACTCGGTTTTCCCACCGCGAACCTCGCGGTCCCCCGCCAGAAAGCCCTCCCCCCCGGGGTCTTCGCGGTCTGGGTCGAGCACGGCGGGAAGCGGAGGGGGGGCGTGGCCAACGTGGGGGTCCGCCCCACCTTCGGTGAAGACCGCACGCGGCGGCTTGAGGTCCACCTGCTCGAGCCCACCCCCGAGCTCTACGGCGAGGAGCTCGCGGTGGAGTTCGTTGCCCGGCTCCGGCCAGAGCGGGCCTTCGAAAACCCCGAAGCCCTCCGCCGCCAGATCCAGCTTGACGTGGAAAACGCGCGAAAAATCCTGTACGGCAGTTAACGAACGCCGTGCCCTTGCTTTAGCGAGTTCCGGGCCCACGAGCTGGAGGGGGAACCACCCATTCCTCCTCGTACCGCGCGCCGTCGAAGCGAACGAGGAGGGCAAGCCGAGCCCGGGAGTAGACCCGGTGGGGCTCCTTGGGGATAAAAGCGGTCACGATGTCCACGAAGCGGGGCTTTCGATACTCCAGCACCACGTGCAGGGGAAGCTTGAGCCGGGGGCTGACCACGATGTAGCCGAGCACCAGCATGCGGGCGTCCTCGGGGTAGACGGCGAGCTCGCGTCCGTACTCGATCGCCCGCACCACGTCGAGCTCGGTGAACCCCTCGGCGCGCATGTGCCGGGCCACGTGGGGCCCGATGCGGTAGCGCCCCTCGCGCACGTAGGGTACGAGGTCGGAAAGCCTGCGCAGTTTCACCGCCCCGCTCC
>JALSJG010000216.1 GCA_026989475.1 Thermaceae bacterium
GGTGTGGAGCTCGTCGATGAAGGCGATGACCTTCGCGTTCTTGAGCTCCTCGATGATCTGGCGGAGCCGCTCCTCGAACTCGCCGCGGTACTTGGTCCCGGCCACCACCCCGGCGAGGTCGATCTGCACCACCCGGGCGCCCCGGAGCACCGGGGGGACCCGCCCCTCGACGATCGCCTGCGCGAGCCCTTCCACGATCGCGGTCTTGCCCACGCCGGGGTCGCCGACCAGGACGGGGTTGTTCTTGGTCCGGCGGGCGAGGATCTGGATCACCCGGTTGATCTCCTCGGTACGGCCGATCACCGGGTCGAGCTTGCCCTCGCGGGCCTCCTTGGTCAGGTCCCGCCCGTACTCGTCCAGGAAAGGGGTTTGCTGGGCCTTTTCCTTGGCCTGGTTGCCGGACTCGGCGTTCGCCAGCACCCGCCAGCGGATCGCGTCCACGTCCTTGGCGAAGTGGGTGAGGATGCGGTACGCGACCCCGTCCCCCTCACGGATGATCCCGAGCAGGATGTGCTCGGTGCCGATCACCGGGCTCCCCATGTTGCGGGCCTCGGCGGCGGCGAGCTCCATCACCCGGCGGGCCCGGGGGGTGATCGCCGGGGGCTCGCCGGCGCGGCTCCCCTCGCCCCGCCCCACCAGCTCCTCGACCATGCGGCGCATGACCTCCAGGCTGGCGCCGTACTCCGCGAGGATCTTGGCGGCGGTCCCGCCCTCGCGCATCAGGCCAAGGAGCAGGTGCTCGGGCCCGATCATCGAGTGGCCGAGCCGGCTCCCCTCCTCCCTCGCGTAGTGGAAGACCAGCCTCGCGCGATCGTCGTACCTGTTCAACGCAAAAACCCCTTTCGCACCATGAATCCGGACCGTCCTCGCCTTACGTCCATGATATAGTATCGGCGCTTTTTCCGGGGGCGAATCTGCCCCGGCTCACCAAACGAGGGGGAGGCATGCGATTGCAAAACCTGGTCCTCGCGCTGCACGCATTCTGGGACAAGGAGGGCTGCGTCATCACCGAGCCCTACGACATCGAGGTCGGGGCCGGCACCTTCTACCCGGCGACCTTCTTCGGCGCGCTCGGGAAGCGGCCCTGGAAGGTGGCCTACGTCGCCCCTTCCCGGCGTCCCCAGGACGGGCGCTACGGGGAAAACCCCTACCGGTTCCAGTACTACTGGCAGTACCAGGTAATCCTAAAGCCCTCCCCGTCCGACGTACAGGAGATCTACCTAAAAAGCCTCGAGGCCCTGGGCATCGATCCCAAGGTCCACGACATCCGCTTCGTCGAGGACAACTGGGAGTCCCCCACGCTCGGGGCCTGGGGGCTCGGCTGGGAGGTCTGGCTGGATGGGATGGAGATCACCCAGTTCACCTACTTTCAGCAGGTGGGGGGCGTGGACTTAAATCCGATCAGCGTGGAGATCACCTATGGGCTCGAGCGCATCGCCATGTACCTCCAGAAGAAGAACCACGCCTTCGACGTCGAGTACGCCCCCGGGGTGACGATCGGCGACCTTAGGCGCGACTTCGAGGTGGAACACTGCCGCTACAACTTCGAAGAAGCGAACGTGGAAAAGCTCCGCCGCTGGTTCGACGACTACGAGGAGGAGGCGGCGAGACTCCTTGAGACCGGGCTCGTCTACCCCGGCTACGAGTTCGTGATGAAGGCCTCCCACACCTTCAACCTGCTCGACGCCCG
>JALSJG010000217.1 GCA_026989475.1 Thermaceae bacterium
ACGGTGGTGGGCGAGACCCTGCTCGCCGAGGACCTGGACGCCGCGCTCGCGTGCTTCAAGCGCCATCCCCGCCGGATCGTCACCCGGGACGGGGAGCTCCTCGAGCCGAGCGGGGCGGTGAGCGGGGGGCGTTCCCTCCGCCACGGGTTGCTCGAGCTACCGGCCCGGGCGCGGGAACTCGAAAAGGAGCGGGAGGCGCTCGTCCGCGAGCTCGACGAGCTCGAGAAAGAACGGGAAGCGCTCGAAGCG
This sequence comes from Thermaceae bacterium, assembly GCA_026989475.1. Classification (GTDB taxonomy): domain Bacteria; phylum Deinococcota; class Deinococci; order Deinococcales; family Marinithermaceae; genus WFXV01. Next base: position 250 of record JALSJG010000217.1, read on the forward strand.
CGCCGACCGGAGACCGGTACCCTTTCCCGGGAGGTCTCGGCGATCTTTGAGGAGCTCCGCCTTCTCCACAAAAGCCTTTCCCGCCCGCTTCCCGAGCCAGGTGCGCCGCCCAAAGCGGTGCCCGAGCCCGACTGGAGCGCGCTATCTTCCCTCGAGGAGCGGGCGAAGGCGCTACGCGAGGCGCTCGACCAGGCCGAGGCCTGGGCCCGCTACCGAGCAGCCGAGGCCGAGCGCCCCCGGCTCGAGGAGGAGCTCGCCGCCATCCGGCCCGGCGGGAAGGGGGCGAGGTACGGATGGCGCGCCTTCTCGAGGCGGAAACGCGCCTTGAGGCCTGGAGCGATCGGGTGACGGGCCTCCTCGAGGGGGTACGCGCCGCCCTCGGTGAGCTCGCCAAAGCCCGGGAGCGGCGCCTTCTGGACGCGGCCCGGGCCCAAAGAGAGGCCGACCGCAAGGTTGCCGAGACCGAGGAGGCGGAGCTTGCCGCGGTGCGCAAGGAGGCCCAGGCGGAGGCGATCGCCGCCGAGCTCGCCGAGCTCCCTCCGGGCCCCGCGGCTCCCGGCGGACTCGCGCGGCTTCGGGCGGTGGAGCGGGCGATCGCCGACCTCGGACCGGTGAACTTCCGGGCCGAGGTCGAGCTCGAGGCGCTCGAGGCCCGGCTCAAAGCACAGTCCCAGCGGCTTGCGGAGGCCGAAGAGGCCCACGCCCGGCTCCAGCACTTCCTGGCCGAGCTCAAGCGCGACTTCGAGGACCGCCTGAAAGAGGCCGAGACCCGGCTCGGCACCGCCTTCGCCGAATACGTTCGGGGCCTACTCGGGGGCGAGGGCAGGATCCGCCGGGAGGGGAGGGGTCTTGCCCTTGAGCTCGCTCCCGCCGGTAAGCGGGTTCGGGCGCTCTCGCTCTTTTCCACCGGCGAGAAGACGATGGGCGCGCTCGCCCTCCTCTTCGCCCTCGCCGAGGTGCGGGAGGGCGGGCTTCCCATCGCCGTTTTGGACGAGGTGGACGCCGCCCTCGACGAGGCCAACCTGGCCCGTTTCGTGCGCTTTCTGAAACACTTCAAGCGGGGCCGCCAGGTCCTGATCGTCACCCACCAAAAGCGCACCCTCGAGGCCGCCGACGCCGTCGTCGGGGTCACCAGCACCGAGGGGGTGAGCCGGGTCTACACCCTGAGACGGACCGAGCCCGAATAGACTGGGAGGGTGCGCCGTTTCCTCCCGGTGCTTTTCCTTCCCCTCGTCGCCCCGACCGCCACCGTACGGATCGCGAACAGCGTGCTCCGGGAAGGCCGCACCCGCTGGATCGAGGGGGTCTTCTTGCTCGGGGTCTACGCCCTACTCGCCGTCTTCGTCTAACCGCTCCACCAGCGCCCTGAGGTCGCCGAGGTCCATCTTGGCGTAGATCGCGCTGGTGTTGACGTTTTGGTGTCCGAGGAG
>JALSJG010000218.1 GCA_026989475.1 Thermaceae bacterium
CCCGCGCCTTGCGCGCCGCCTCCCGGGCCTGGGCGGCCCGCTGGGCTTTCTCGTAGATTAGGCGGCCCACCTTGGGGTTTTTCTCGAGGTACTCAAGGAGCTGCTCGTAGACCACCGCCTGGACCGCCGCCTGTGCCTCGGGGTTCAAGAGCTTGCCCTTGGTCTGCCCCTCAAACTGGGGCTGGGGCAGCTTGACGCTGACCACGGCGTAGAGCCCCTCGAGCAGGTCCTCGCTCGAAGGCTTTGGCCCCTTGCCCTTATCGAGCCCCGCCCGCTTGGCGTACTGGTTCAAAGCCCGGGTGTAGGCGGAGCGGAAGCCCGATACGTGGGTCCCCCCGTCCCGCGTGGGGATCAGGTTGGCGTAGGCGAGGATCTCGGTGTGGTAGCCCCGGGTGTGGAGTAGCCCCACGTCCACCTCGATCTCGCCGCTTTTCCCGGAGAGGAGGATGGGCCGCTCGTAAAGGGGCTCCTCCCCCTCGGCGAGCGCCTTGGCGAAAGAGGCGACCCCGCCCCGGTCCTGGAAGACCTCCTTCTTGCCGGTGCGCTCGTCCACGAGGGTCAGCTTGAGCCCGCCGGTGAGGAAGCCCACCTCCCGGAGGCGCCGGCGCACCCGGCGGTAGTCGAAGCTCTGCTCGCCGAAGATCTCGGGGTCGGGCTTGAAGCGGACCCGGGTGCCGGTCTTCTTGCCCCGCACCTTACCCACCTCGTGCAAGGGCTCGACCACCTGGCCCCGGGAGAACTTGAGGCGGTAGTGCTTGCCGTCGCGGAAGACCTCGACCGCGGTCCACTCGGAGAGGGCGTTGACCACGCTCGCCCCCACCCCGTGGAGCCCGCCCGAGACCTTGTAGGCGCCGGAGTCGAACTTGCCGCCGGCGTGAAGCTCGGTGTAGATCACCTCCACCGCCGGCCGCCCCTCCCCCGGCATCACGTCCACCGGGATCCCCCGACCGTCGTCCTCTACGCTCGCCGAGCCATCCTCGTGCAGGGTGACCTGAATCTCGCGGGCGTAGCCGGCGAGGGCCTCGTCCACCGCGTTGTCGAGGATCTCAAAGAGCAGCTGGTGGTAGCCGTCGGGGCCGAGGCCGGCGATGTACATCGCCGGACGCTTGCGCACGCCCTCGAGCCCTTTGAGCACCTTGATGCTGGAAGCGTCGTACCTTTCCATTGGTCTCCTCAGCGAACGGGCGGCCCCCGGGGCCACCCCTCGGAGTTCATTATACCACCCCTCGGGCTCCTCCCAAAGCGATTTCTACCCTTGGTTTTCGCATTTCTTTTGAGCTTGTTAGCGGGCTATCTTGCCAGCCTTCCAAAAATACTCGCGTACCGCCGCCGCTCCCGGGAAAGGGGCGCCCCGGGGGCAAAGGGCCCCTGGTAAAGGGCCCGGGCCAGGGCGCGGATCGGGGAGAGACCCGCGTGGCGCGCGGCCGCTCGCAGGATCGCCGCGTCCCACCAGACGCCGGGCAACGGCGCGGCCCGGTAGCCGCCCGCGTGCGAGCGCACCCAGTCCCCGCCGAGCGCGCTCCGCAGGTGGTGCACCGCGATCTGGAGGCGTTTGGCCGGGTTCTTCGCGTCCTTAAAAAGCACGCTCGGGTCCTCTCCCGGCCGCTCCCAGAGGAAGAGCAGGACCCAGAGCTCCTTGATGGTGGGAAGGTGGACCTCCTCCCCCTTGAACACCG
>JALSJG010000219.1 GCA_026989475.1 Thermaceae bacterium
GGACCTTTCGAGCTCGAGCCCGAGCGTGATCCAAAGCGCGACCACGCTCTCCGAACGCCTCGGCTGGCCGGTGGCGGTGCTCCACGTGGTCGAGGACGGTTACTTAAAAGCTGCCCCCCGGCGGTTTTCCGCCGTCTGGGAGGAGCGCTACCGCCCGCCCCTGGAGGAAGCGAGCCGGGTGCTCGAGGAGCTCGCCCGCCGGGCGCTTTCTGCCCTCGTCCCCGAAGGAGTCGAGACCCAGATCCTCCACGGCAACCCGGTCCGCGAGGTGGCCGGCGAGGCGATCCAGCGGCGGCTCGCGGTGCTCGCCTCCGAGGGCAGGAGCCCGCTTGAGCGGGTAGCCCGGGGCGGGGTCTCCCACTACCTGCTTCACCGGGGCGAGGTCCCGGTCCTGCTGGTGGACGAGAAGCGCCCCCTCACCCGGCTTGGCCGGATCGCGGCGGCGGTGGACGACTCCTCCGCCGGGCTCTCGGCCTGGAAGTACGCGAGCGCCCTGGCCGAGGCCACCGGTGCCGAGGTGATCGCCTTCCACCTCGTGAGCCTGATGCCCGGCTCCTGCTGCATCCCCACCTACCTTCCCCCGGAGCTGATGCAAGAGGCCGGGCTCCTGGAACACGCCAGGAAGGCACTCCTCGAAAAGCTCGGGATCCCCGAGGAGCGGCTTGTGCTCGAGCGCGGCGAGGAGAGCACCGGGCTTTTGGATCTCGCCGCCGCGCACGACGTGGATCTACTGGTCGTCGGCTCCCGCGCCAAGTCCAGCCAGCGCACCCGGCTCGGCCGGACCGTGGTCGAACTCGTCTACCAGGCCGACCTGCCCTTGCTCATCGTCCCCGAGGCGGCTCACCTCTAGTAGATCTCGACTTCCCAGCCGGTCAGATCGTGGGGCAGGGGCAGCCCGGCGAACGATACCTGAGAAAGGCCCATAAAGGTCCCGCTAAAGGGGTAGTTGCCCGAAACTCAGCCGGATAGGACGTGGTTCGAGTAAAACCCGGGTACCGCGGTCGAGCACCGGTTCCCCCTGCAGCCGTCGATCATGGATATCGTGGTGAGTGCGCGGGGGTCGGCGATGCCGCCCGGCGCAGTCCAGATCGTTACGCGCACCGTATCGTCCTGACCGGTGGCTCCCAGGCAGCCGCCGAATGTGCTGCTGGTGGCGCCGATGCCTGATAACACGCTCTGGGTCGTGTCTACCAGGTTCGCGCTGTAGATCCAGGACGAGCACAGAGCCTCCGGCTCGACGCACGCCTGCAAGCCGATGACCCGCGTGCCCAGCAGGATGAGCATGGCAGCTCGGACGTAGCGAATCCTCATCGGGGCACCTCCACGATCTCGACCGGCCGCCCCTGGAAAACATAGCCGCTCGCGCCAATGCCCGGCCGGACCGCGAAGACCTTCACATGGCCCGCGTGCGCTTCGACGAGCCGCAGGTCCAGCCGTGACGGTACGGCATAGACCGGGACCAGACCGTAGCGGCTTGATCCAAAGTAGTAGAGCTCTACGTCTTCCGCCGACGCGCCGTCCTCCAGCTGCAAGCCCGAGCGCGCCAGGGCCACCCCGGGGCTCATGATCTCGCGGACCTCGGGAAAAACGCGGTAGTAGCTGAGCACGTCGACGTCGTCCTCCGTGGCCTCGCGGAGCCCCCGTACCTCCACCACCTCCCAGGCGGGCGCCCAGACCTCGGCCACCTTTTGGGCGCGGTAGTAGACCGGGAAGATGTAGTGGTCGCCGAGGCTCCTAACAATCGAGAGCTCGGCCCAGCGGGAGAGGGCGTCCATGCCGAGCGCGTGCCGCTGGGCAGGGGGTCTGCTCCGGGCCCAGGCTTCGGCCTGCGTCCGCACGGACGCGGGATCCGCCGCCATCAAACTGCGGGCGAGCAGCGCGGAGCCCAGTTCGAAGGCGCTTGGGTCGGGATTCCTCGGAAGGCGTGCTTGCAGGGATGCGGGGAGTTTACCGTACCACCCGCCGGGGAGGTGCGGACGCGGCTCGGCGAGCAGCAGGGCGCGCACCTTGTCCGCGGAAAGGTGGACCAGCTGAGCGTGCGGCGTGGGGTTCATTTCCTGGAGCGCCGCCGACGGTTCCTCGGCCGCCCGGCGGCAAGCGCCGAAGACGGCCACCAGCACCAGCAACAGAAGAATTCCCCTCAAAACTCGTATTAGTCTGATAAAGCTTCAACACTCTATGAGATGGGTGAGACCATGGCCGGTATACTTGGGTCCAATGCGGCCGCATACGACCCCCTGGTACCTGAGCCTTTCGGCCTACTGGTTCGCCACCAGCTTCAAGTGGTTTTTGGTGCTGCTCGTGCTGCTGCCGGCGCGGGTGGCCGAGCTGGTGGATCCGGCCGAGAGGGCCACGCGGCTTGGCTGGATCTTCGCCGCGGGAGCGGTCATGGCCGTGGTGGGACCGCCGGTCTTCGGCTACCTCTCCGACCGCTTTCCCTCCCGCTGGGGCCGCCGCTTGCCCTACCTGGGCCTGGGCGCCTTGCTCACCGCCGCCGGCCTGCTGGGGATGGCCTACGCCCCCGGCTACTGGAGCCTCTTCGCCGCGTACATCGTCCTGCAACTCGCCGACGACCTGGCCACCGGCCCCTATTCGGCGCTGATTCCCGACCTGGTGCCGCGCGAACGCCGCGGCACCGCCTCGGGTTGGATGGGGGCGCTGCAGGTCTCGGCGCAGATCGCCGCCGGGATGGTGGGCTTTGCGGTCGGCCACCTGCCCACCCTGTTCTGGATCACCGCCGGGCTCAACCTCGCCGCTGCGGCCTGGACGCTGGCCTTCATCCGTGAGGCCAAGGACGTCCCGGGGCGGCGCGAGGGGTTCGTGGAGAGCATGCTAAAGCCGTGGCAAAACCCCGACTTCCGCTGGGTCTGGGGCACGCGCTTTTTGGTGATGTTCGGGCAGTACGTGGTGCAGACCTACCTGCAGTACTACCTGGCCGACGTGGTCCGGGTCTTCACGCTCTGGGGGCGGAGCGTGGCCCGCGAGGCCTTCCAGGCGGTGGCGCTTTTGGGCCTGGTCATCTCCGCCGGAGCGGCGGTGAGCTCGGTGCCCGCGGGGCGCTGGTCGGACCGGACGGGCCGCAAGCGGCCCATCTACCTCGCAGGGGCGGTCATGGCCTCGGCGCTCCTCCCGCTGCTGCTGGCTCCGCGCTACGACGTGCTCGTCCCCGTAGCCCTGCTTTTCGGCCTCGGCTATGGCGTCTACGCCGCGGTGGACTGGGCGCTGGCCACCGACGTGCTCCGAGCGCCTGAGGCCCACGCCACCGACATGGGGATCTGGCAGACCTCGATCGTCCTGCCACAAATCCTGGCCGGGCTCGCCGGGCGCGGGGTGGACGGGCTCAACCGGATCGCCTTTCCCCTCGGCTACGAGGCCGCCTTCGTGGCGGCCGCCCTCGCCTTCCTCGCCGGGACGCTGCTTGTCGCCCGGGTACGGGGCGTCCGGTAGGTTTTTTATGCAGGCAAGACCGGGGAGATGGGGAGTTTTTTACGCCTTCGTTGACGCGGGACCCCCGTCCCGGTACGATTTGCTCGAATATTGCTTCGGGAGGAGCTATGCAAACGCTTCTGCACCTGGCCCGGGGGATCGACACCCTCAACGAGTGGGTGGGGAAGCTCGTATCCTGGCTAACCCTCTTCATGGTCCTCATCGGGGTTTATAACGCGGTCACCCGCAAGCTCTCCCAGAGCATCGGGGTGGACCTCTCCTCCAACGCTTATATCGAGCTCCAGTGGTACATGTTCAGCCTGGTCTTTCTGTGGGGAGGGGCCTACACCTATCTACACAACGAGCACGTCCGGGTCGACGTGATCTACGCCCGGCTCTCGGAGAAGGCCCGGGCCTGGATCGACTTCCTCGGAATCCTCCTCTTCCTCATCCCCTTCTCCCTTCTCATGCTCTACGTCGCCTGGCCCATCGTGGTGGAGTCCTGGAGGACCGCGGAGATGTCCCCCGACCCGGGAGGCCTGCCCCGATATCCGCTCAAGAGCGCGTTGATTCTCGCCTTCGTCCTGCTCCTCCTCCAGGGCATCAGCGAGCTCATCAAGAAACTCGCCCAGATTCAAGCGGGTTCTCCCGGGGAAGGGGGCGCGACGTGATCACCGAGGACCTGCTCGGGCCCCTGATGTTTTTGGGCGCGTTCCTCTTCATCTTCACTGGCTTCCCCGTGGCCTTCGCGCTAGGTGGAACCGCGCTGCTGTTCGCCTTCATCGGTATCGAGCTCGGGTTCTTCGACCTGAACCTGTTGCGCGCCCTACCCGAGCGCGTCTTCGGAATCATGGAGAACTACACCCTGCTGGCGGTGCCGTTTTTCATCTTCATGGGCACGATGCTCGAGCGCTCGGGGCTCGCCGAAAACCTCCTCAAGACGATGGGGATGCTTTTCGGCCCCTTTCGAGGTGGGCTTGCGATCAGCGTGGTGGTGGTGGGCACCTTGCTCGCCGCCGCCACCGGCGTCGTGGGAGCCACGGTGGTCTCGATGGGGCTGATCAGCCTCCCCATCATGCTCAAATACCGCTACTCCAAGGAGCTCGCCACCGGCGTGATCGCCGCCTCCGGCACGCTCGGCCAGGTGATCCCGCCCTCGATCGTGCTGATCGTACTCGCTGACCAACTCGGGGTCTCGGTGGGTGACCTCTTCATCGGCTCGCTGATCCCGGGCCTCACCCTTTCGGCGATGTACATCCTCTACGTGGTGCTGGTGGCGATCTTCAAGCCCGATGCGGCGCCCGCGCTGCCGCCGGAGGAGCGCACCCTTCGGGGCCTTGCGCTCTTTAAGGAAGTCATGCTGGTGATGGTGCCCCCGCTCGCCCTCATCTTGGTGGTGCTCGGGAGCATCTTCACCGGCTGGGCGACCCCCACCGAAGCCGGCGCGTTCGGGGCCGTTGGAGCGATCCTCCTCACCTTCGTCTACCGCAACTTCAGCCTCCGGGCGCTGGTGGAATCGATGACGGCCACCGCCCGGCTCACCTCGATGGTGCTCTTCATCCTGATCGGATCCACCGCCTTTGCCCTCGTTTTCCGTGGGCTTTACGGAGATCTCTGGGTAGAGCACCTGCTCAGCAACCTCCCCGGCGGGGAGATCGGCTTTCTGGTGGTCGTCAACCTCATCATCTTCATCCTCGGATTCTTCATCGATTTCTTCGAGATCGCCTTCATCATCATCCCGCTGGTGGCCCCGGTGGCGGCACAGCTGCTACCGGCGATGTTCCCGGATGCGGCGGAACCCGCGCGGCTTGCCCTGGTCTGGTTCGGGGTCATGGTAGGCATGAACCTCCAGACTTCCTTCCTCACCCCGCCCTTCGGGTTCTCGCTCTTCTACCTCCGCGGGGTTGCACCGCCCGAGGTCACCACCCTAAACCTTTACCGGGGGGCGATCCCCTTTATCGGGATCCAGCTGATCGGGCTGACCTTGCTGATCCTCTTCCCCGAGATCGTCACCTGGCTGATCGAGCTCACCGGCGGGGTGTAAAAAAGGTAACCCCCGGCGGGATAACCCGCCGGGGGCTCGACCGCTTGGGGATTAAAGTCCCGCGAAGAGGTACTGTCCGATGGCGAGCTCGGTGGTACCGAACCAACGGTGAGCGTCTTCCCGGAAGGCCTTCCAATCCTCGTAGACCTTCCGGTAGAACTCGTTCTCGGCGGCGAGCTCGTCGTAGAGGGCGAAGGCCTCCTTCTCGGCGGCTTTGAGCACGTCGAGCGGGAACTTGCGCAGCCGAACCCCGCGCCCGAGCAGGCTCTTCAGCGCGGCCGGGTTCTTGGAGTCGTAATCCACCATCATCTGGAGGTTGGCCTCCGCCGCCACCGTCTTGAGGATGGCCTGATACTCTGCCGGAAGCTTGTTCCAGGCGTCGAGGTTCACGTAGAAGTGCAGGGTGGGTCCGGGCTCCCACCAGCCAGGGTAGTAGTAGTACTTGGCCACCTTGTAGAAGCCCAGCTTCTCGTCGTCGTAGGGCCCCACCCACTCGGTGGCGTCAATGGTACCACGCTCCAGGGCCGGGAAGATCTCCCCGCCCCCGAGCACCTGCACCGTCACCCCAAGCCGGTCCATGACCTTTCCGCCGAGCCCGGGGATGCGCATCTTGAGACCCTTGAGGTCCTCTACCGAGTTGATCTCCTTGCGGAACCAGCCGCCCATCTGGGCCCCGGTGTTGCCGGCGGGGAACCCGATCATGTTGTACTCGGCGAAGAGCTCGTTCATGAGCTTGTTGCCGTTGCCGTTGTAGAGCCAGGCATTCTGCACCCGGTAGGTGAAGCCGAAGGGCAGCGCGGTACCGAAGGCGAAGGCCGGGTGCTTGCCGATGTAGTAATACGAGGCGGTGTGCCCGGCCTCGACCGTACCCTGCTGCACCGCGTCCACGACCTTCAGCGGCGGAACGATCTCGCCACCAGCGTAAACCCGGATCTGGAACTTGCCATCGGTGAGCTCGTTCACCCTTCGGGCGATGAGCTCCGCGCCACCGTAGATCGTGTCCAGGGACTTGGGCCAGCTGGTGGCCATCCGCCAGCGGATCCGCTTTTGGGTCTGGGCGTAGACCGGGCCGAAGACGCTGGAGGCCGCCACGCCGGCCGCGGCCTTCTTAATAAACTCACGCCTCTTCATGTGCCATAACCCCCTTTCCTAGGTCCGTGGCGCTTCGAGTATATGGGCTCCCTTCGCGAAAATGCAAGGGCAGTATGGATTTATGCTCATTCCGTAGCGTCGATCTCGCGGGGGAGCAGCAGGTTGGCCAGGATCCCCACCAGGGCGGCGAGGCTCATCCCCGTCACCTTGAGAGGCACCTCGGCCCCCGCCACCTTGAGCGTGCCGAGATCGGCCACCGCGCCCCCAAGGCCGAGCACCAGGATGAGCGAGACCACGATCAGGTTCCGCGAGTGGGTGAAGTCGATCTTGGCTTCCGCCAGGGTGCGGATCCCGATCGAGGCGATCATCCCGAAGAGCAGGATCGAGATCCCCCCGAGCACCCCCTGGGGCAGGGTTTGAAGAACCGCGGCAAGCTTGGGAGATAGTCCGAGGAGGATGGCAAAAAGCGCCCCGATCCGGAGCACCGAGGGATCGTAGACCCTGGTTACCGCCAGCACGCCGGTGTTCTCCGAATAGGTGGTGTTGGGGGGACCGCCCAGGAACCCGGCGAGGGCGGTGGCCGCCCCGTCGCCGAGCAGGGTGCGGTGCAGGCCCGGGCGCTCGAAGAAGTCCTTGCCCACCACCCGGCCGTTTGTGAGGATGTCGCCGATGTGCTCCATCACGGTGACGATCGCCACCGGGGCGATGAGCAGTACCGCGCCCCATTCCAGGGTGGGGGCGACGAAGGGGGGAAGGCCGAACCAGGCCGCCTCCCGGATGGGCGCGGTGTCCACCCGACCGAGGAGGAGGGCGACCAGGTAGCCGACGGCCACCCCGGTGATCACCGGCAACATCTTGAAAAGCCCGCGGAAGAAGACCGCCGCCACGATCGCCGCGGCCAGGGTGACGAGGGCGAGCAGCCAGTCGTTTTTCGCCATGTCCACCGCCACCGGCGCGAGCGTCAGCCCGATCACCACGATCACCGGCCCGGTGACCACCGGGGGAAAGAGCTCCCGCACGCGCCGGCTGCCCACCGCCATCACGAGCAGGGCGAAAAGGGCGTAGACGAGGCCGGCGGCGACGATTCCACCCCCCACCGCGGCAAGACCGAAGCCCGCCTTCTGGGCGGCGATGATGGGAGCGATGAAGGCGAACGAAGAGCCCAGGAAGACCGGCACCATGCCCCCGGCGATCAGGTGGAAGAGCAGGGTGCCAAGGCCGGCGGTAATGAGCGCAACCGATGGGTGCAGCCCGGTCAGAAGCGGCACCAAGACGGTGGCGCCGAACATCGCGACCGTGTGCTGCAGACCCAGGACGATCTTCTTCTCCCAACCCAGCTGCATGCTTACCTCCCCCCGAGCGAGGCCTAAAAAAAGCGCCCCGAAAAACGGGGCGCCACGCGCGCGTGGTTTTTGAATCCTCCCGGCCTCACTCCGGGACCTTATCGTACCCCGGAACGGCCGCCCTCCGTCAAGCTTGAGATTTTGCCCAATTCGCCAGGAAGCTATACAATGAGAAAGCCATGGAGGTGCGCGAACTGAGAAAACGCCTGGACGCCCTCAGGGGGTATCTTTGACATCCCGGGAAAGAAAGCCCGTCTAAAGGAGCTCGAGCCCAAGCTCGAGGACCCCGCGCTCTGGTCCGACCCGGAGCGGGCGAAAAAGCTCAGCCAGGAGGCCGCCCGGCTCCGGAAGGTGGTGGAGGAGTACGCGGCGCTGGAGGAGGACCTCGAGGGGCTCGCCGAGCTGGTCGAGGAGCTCGGCCCGGAGGCCGAGGACGAACTCGCCGCCGAGTTTACGGAGGCCGAAAAGCGGCTTGAAGCCCTCTACCGCGAAACCCTGCTCGCCTTCCCCCACGCCGAGAAAAACGCGATCCTCACCATCCAGCCCGGTGCCGGCGGCACCGAGGCGATGGACTGGGCTCAGATGCTTTTGCGCATGTACACCAAGTGGGCGGAGAAGAAGGGCTTTTCCCTCGAGCTCGTGGACGTCGTCCCCGGCCCCGAGGCCGGCATCGACTACGCCCAGATGATCGTGCGGGGGGAGAACGCCTACGGCCTGCTCTCGGCGGAGGCCGGGGTGCACCGGCTGGTCCGGCCCTCCCCCTTCGACGCCTCCGGCCGACGCCACACCAGCTTCGCCGGGGTCGAGGTGATCCCCGAGATCGAGGACGAGATCGAGGTCGAGATCCGGCCCGAGGACTTAAGGATCGACGTCTTTCGCAGCCAGGGCGCGGGCGGCCAGCACGTGAACACCACCGACAGCGCGGTGCGGATCGTCCACCTGCCCACCGGGATCACGGTGACCAGCCAGGCGACCCGGAGCCAGCACAAGAACAAGGAGCTCGCGCTCAAGGTGCTGAAGGCGAGGCTCTTTGAGCTCGAGGAGCAGAAGCGAAAGGAGGAGCTGAAAAAGCTGAAGGGGGAAGTTCGCCCGATCGAGTGGGGCAGCCAGATCCGGAGCTACGTCCTCGACAAGCAGTACGTCAAGGACCACCGCACCGGGCTGATGCGGCACGACCCCGACGCGGTGCTCGAGGGCGACCTCGACGCGTTCATCTGGGCCGGCCTGGAGTGGAAGGCGAAAAACCGCGCCCCGGCCTAGCTACCACGGAAGCGGCCGGCCCTCGCCCTCGAAAAAGCCTCCGGTGGGGCCGTCGTCGGGTAGGGTGGCGGCCCAGACCAGGGCCCGCGCCCCCTCTTCCGGGGAAAGCGGCGCCGCCGGCCCGCCCATCCGCGTGCGCACCCAGCCAGGATGGACCGCGTTCACCAGCACCCCGGTGCCCTTTAGCTCGGCGGCGAGCACCCTCGTGATCATGTTGAGGGCCGCCTTCGAGCTCCGGTAGGCGAGGTAGCCGGGCCCGGCGTGGGCGAGCGAGCCCATAATCGAGGAAACGTTTACGATCCGCCCGTAGCGCCGTTCCACCATCATCGGGGCGAAGGCCTGGGCCAGGCGGAGCGCCCCGTAGACGTTCGTCTCGAAGGTCCGCGCCACCGCCTCCAGGGGGACCTCGAGCCCCCGCACCCCCTCGTCGAGGAGAACGCCGGCGTTGTTGATGAGGGCATCCAGCCGGCCAAAGCGCTCCCGAACGAAGGCCAGCGCGGCCTCGGCGTCCTCCGCCCGGGTCACGTCCAGGACTAAAGGCTCGGCACCGATCTCGGCCGCCGCCCGCTCCACCGCCGACCGGTCGCGCCCCGAGAGGATGACCCGGTAGCCCCGGGCAAGGAGCGCTTTTGCCGCCGCAAAACCGATTCCCCGGTTGGCGCCGGTGATCAAAGCAACCCGTGCTTCCACGCCTCTAGCCTACCGGTCCGAAATAACCTTTCCGCGAGCCCGGCACCCCTTAACCTAAAGTCAAACCATGACCGTTACTTCTGGCATTTGAAACCCCGGAGACCAGGTTCGAGAAAGTGGAGGTTTTCGGCGACAGCCCAGGCGTGGAATGAGCTCGTGCCCCGGAGCCGCCGGAGGCTTTTTATTTGGAGGCTGAGACCAACTGTTCGAAGAGTCCCCAGTGATCGGGGAGGAGTTCAGGGTGCCACTGGACGAGGAGGTAAAAGGGGTGACCCACGAGATGGGCGGCTTCGAGCACCCCGTCCGGCGCTTCGGCCAGCGGTTCGAGCCCATCCGGCAGCGCCTTCACCGCCTGATGGTGGTAGGAGTTGACCCGGAAGCGCTCCCCGAAAAGCTCAACCAATACGCCGTTTTTTAGAAGCCGGACCGAGTGCGCAAGCGCGGGCGGCGCCGAGTCCTGATAATGCTCGATGTCCCGGAAACCCGCCCGGCTGAGGTCCTGATAAAGGCTGCCCCCGAGCGCCACCGCCGCCACCTGCATCCCCCGGCAAACGCCGAGCAGAGGAAGGCCGTGCTCCGCCGCCCAGCGGGCGATGAAGACCTCCTGACGGTCGCGTTCTACACTGACCTCGCCAAGCTCGGGGATGGGCTCTTCATTGTAGAGCGCGGGGTCGGGGTCGCCGCCCCCGGTCAGAATCACCCCATCGAGGCGGCGGAGGGCGGCTTCGAGCCGGTCCTCCTCCATGGGCGGGAGGATGACCGGCACTCCTCCGACCGCCCGCACCGCTTTCAAGTAAGGCTCGAGCACCCCCCAGTGCCGCGCCGGCATCCGCCGGGAGTCGTTCCACCGGTACTGGGCCGTTAAGCCAACGAGCCGCATACGCCCCAAGCTAGGCGAACCGGGGCCCGGGCGCAACCCGGGTAGGATGGTCTTCGTGGACGCGATCCGTTCGGCATGGCAAGCGACCGCGGTGGGTTACACCACGAGCCTGGTGGCGGGCTTTCTCTCCGGAGCCTTCCCGAACTCCTCCTTCCTGGGGCTGCTTTCCTTTTTCGGGCTCGCCTACTTCCTCTACGGGCTTTGGCGCGTGGCGAACGCGAGCGGCCGGCGGGAAGTCTTCTCCTTAAACCTCTGGGCCACGGCGATCCAGTTCGCGAGCATCCTCCTCTTGGGCATGGCCTTCCTGGGAAGCGGGATCGAGGCCGGTAAGTTCACCCCGAGCGCGGGTGCCCTTCTCATGGCGCTTTTGGCGTTTTTAGGTTTTGTCTACGGCGCTTATCTGGAGATGAAGGGCCTCGCCGCCCTGGCCGAGGTGGGCGGGGTGCCGCTCATCGCCCGGGGCGGGCGGGTAGTCTTCATCGGTGCCCTTTTGACCCTCGTGCTCGTGGGCCTTTTGGTGATGCTGGTGGGCTATTTGATGGTGGCGGTAGGGCTCTGGCAGGGGCCTAAACTGAAGGCCGATGCTTGATCCCCGGTTTCGCGAAGCCCTGATATCCCTCCTCGCCGAGGCCGAGACCCCCTTTTACGCCTACGACCTCGGCGCGATCGAAGCCCAAGCCGAGCGGCTTCGAAAGGCGTTTCCCGGGGTCCGGTTCTTCTACGCGGTCAAGGCGAACCCCAGGCTCTTTCTGCTCCGCTTTCTACGCGAAAAGGGATTTTTTGCCGAAACCGTTTCGCTTGGCGAGGTCTTCCGGGCGTACCGGGCCGGGTTCTTGCCCGAAGAAGTGCTCTTAAACGGCCCGGTGAAGCCCCCGCGCGTGCTGGCCGCGCTCGCTGGGGCCGGGGTTCCCTACCTCGGGGTGGACTCGATGGGGGAGCTCGAGCGCATCGCCC
>JALSJG010000220.1 GCA_026989475.1 Thermaceae bacterium
GCGACGCGGTTGTCGGCGAGGACGACCCCGTTCCGGTCGAGGATCCGGCCCCGGGGGGCGGGGATCGTCTCGGTCTTCAGGTAGTTGCCCCGGCTTAGGGTGACGTAGCGGTCGTGCTCCAGGACCTGGAGCCAAAAGAGGCGGGCCCCGAGCAGCGCGAGCCCGAGGTAGACTAGGATCAGCAGGAGCCGGAGCCTATCCGGCATGCTCCCAATCCCCGAGGATCGCCTCCGCGAGCCGGAGGTAGAGGGGGGCGAGGAGGCCGGTGAGAAGGGCCTCGCTCAGGATTGCCCCGGTGAAGTCCAGGGGTCCCACGAGGAAGAGCCCGAGCACGTAGACCACCAAAAAAACCCCGAACCACTTGGCGAGGTAGGCGCCGGCGAGGATCGCTGCCCGGCCCAGGGGCTCCTCGGGGTGGAGCCAGGTGGAAAGCCCGAGGATGGCGTAGGCGGCCATCAAGAGGCCCACCGCCATGAGCCCCAGGTACCCCCCGCCGGCGAGGTCGGCGAAAAGCCCCACCCCGAAGGCGAGGACGAGGGCGAGGGTGGGCCGGAGGCGGGGGGTGAGGGCGGCGACGTAGAGGAACCAAAGGTCCGGAGGGCTCAAGGAATCGGGTAGAAGCCCGGAAAGAAGCGAGGCCAGAAAGAGGGTAAGGAGAAAGAGCCCTGCCGCCGCCACTAGAGCCTCCTCAGCACCACGACCTCTTCGAGCAGGGAAAACCGCACCGCCGGCCGCGCCCAGGCCCAGTAGAGGAGCTCGCCCGGGCCCGGCGGTTTTACCTGAACCACCCGGCCCACCGGGATGCCCTCGGGAAAGAGGCCGCCGATCGCGCCGGTGACCAGCAGGTCGCCCTCCCTGACCCGGACCTCCCGGGGGAGACGCACCCGGAGCCGGTTTGGCGGGCGCCCGTAGGCGATGCCGCGACCCGGCGCCTCCAAGGGGCGCACCCCCACCGCGCTCTCGGGGTCGACCAGGGTGCGGACCACCGCGGTCTTCGGGGTGACCTCGAGGATCACGCCCACGAGTCCCTCGGCGCTGGTCACCGGCATGCCGGGCTCGAGCCCGGCCTCGGCCCCCAGCCCGAGCACGAGCCGGCGGAAGAGGCCGCTTGGGTCCTCGGCGATCACCGGCGCCACCGCCACCACCGCCGGCGCCTGGGTCTCGCGGACCTTGAGCACCCGGCGAAGGCGGGCGTTTTCGAGCTCGAGCCGGATCACCCGCTGCTCGAGCGCTTGCTTCTCGGCCCGGAGCCTGAGCGCCTCGCTGCGCCAGTCCCGGCGGTCGGCCAGCGTGGCCAGCGCCGCCCGGAGGTTTTGCCCGATGCGCTGGCCCAGCGCGTGGATCGGGGCAGTGCGGCCCAGCACCTCGGGGGCTACCCGCGGCGCGGTGCGGGAGGTCATCACCGCGAGCACCACCCCGAGCCCGAGGAGCAAAAGCCAGACCGCCCGGACCAAACCTAGACCCCCTCGAGGAGAGGGTAGCCGAGCTCCTTGAGAACTTCCCAAACTCCGGCCACCGGCAGCCCGACGACGGCGTAGAAGTCGCCCTCCACCCGTTCCACGAGGGCCATGCCGCGCTCCTGGATGCCGTAGCCCCCGGCCTTGTCGAGCCCCTCCCCGGAGGCCGCGTACCAGCGGATCTCCTC
>JALSJG010000221.1 GCA_026989475.1 Thermaceae bacterium
CCGGGATGCACCGAGAAGCGCTCCAGCGAGATCCGAGCCTCCATCGAAAGGTAGCGGCTCTCCCGGCGGTAGACCGCACGCACCCGCTGGGGAAGCGGCACCCGCTCGCCAAATCCGGTGGGGGGACGGAGGGCGAGGAGCTCGGCGATGTGCCCCGGCTGCCCCCCCGCCGCCAGGTAGACCCGGGCGGCCTCGGTAAAGGGAAGATGCTCGAGCATCCGGCGCCGAGCCTCCTCCCAGCCCCAGGGCTCGAGCTCCAGGTACCGTACCCGCTCAGCGGGGAGCTGCACCCTGAGCTCGAGAAGGTCGGCGGGATCCTCGCCGTAGGGGGGGAGAAACACAAGGAAGCTTCTCTGTCGCTCGGCGAGAACCTTGCGGGCGCTAAAGTCGAGCCCCGCCCGAAGCACCCCCAAAGCCTCGCGTCCGAGCGCGGTGGCCGCCCGGACCTCGCGGACCACCGCCTCTTCGTCGGTGAGCGGGAGGCGCCGGACGAAGAGCACGAAGGGAGGCGTGAGCGGGGGCAGCGCAACGCAAACCGCGGGACCCCCCTCAAGCGAGCCCAGCCGATCGATCCAGGCGTCGAGCTCCGCGGTCAGACCTCTGAGATTCCGGAGCCGGGGGCGGGCGCTCGCCCGCACCTCGAGCCCCTCGGGCAGGGGAAGGGGGTCCTCGCCCCGGGCCCAGCCGGGGAACCAGCGGCGGAGACCGTATAGCTCAACCCGAAGGTTATTAAGGGCGGCCCCGTGCCCCCAGAGCATGGCCGCGAGCGCCTCGCGGCGGGCCTCGAAGCCGAGCGCGATCATGGCCAAGATGGCGAGCCCGCGCTTGCGCACCGGCACCCTCCGGCCGCGGAAGTAAAGCCGCGCCTCCTCCGCCAGCTCAAGCCGCCACTCGGCCACAAAAACCCCCGTAAACCTTGCCGTTAAAACCCCGTAAACCGTCCGTAAACGCCTAACGGTATTATCCACCCTACCCGGGTTCGAGGCGGTGGCAAACCCGCAAACGGGGGGTTCACGCGGGTCCGCCGGAGGCCCCCTAGCCTTGGGCGCGTAGGGGGTGAAAACGGTGAGAAAGCACCGGGCGAACCAACCCTACGCACCCCGCAGGGGAAAGGAGGAGAAAGGTATGAGGAAGTGGCTGCCCCTTTTCATCCTGGCCCTGGGCTTCGCCCTGGCGCAGACCGCGGGCCCGGTCATCGAGCCCACCACCGGGGACGGGCCGGACGCGGTGAGCAAGGGCGCCGACCAGGCTAGCGTGAACCAGACCGTGAAGCTCATCCTGCCCCAGGCCACCGCCCTCCACCTCGACGTCACCGAGATCGTCTTCGACCTCACCGGGATGGACGGCGAAGGCTGGCCCCACGAGAGCGATCCCTTCCCCAACGACCCCACCATCGCCTGCGTGATGGCACAGCCCGGCGGCCAGGACGAGACCACCGACCTGGGCGAGGACTTCTGGAACCAGACCCAGGTCAAGCCGGGCGGGACCTACTACCAGACCCTGGCCTGGCCGAACATCCAGCCGGTGGGCTTCGGCACCGTCGACTCCTACCCCCCGATCGAGCTCGACGAAGAGGGTGAGCTGGTCGAGGG
>JALSJG010000222.1 GCA_026989475.1 Thermaceae bacterium
GGGCCGGCGAGCTCGAGCGCACGCCGACAGGCTTCGACGGTTTCCTCCTCCCGGCCCAGCGCCTGGAGGGAGATCGCCCTCAGGTAGTGGGCGTGGGCCTGCCCGTCGGCGTCGAGGTTGCCCGCAGCGATCAGGGCGGTGGTACGCTCCAGCGCGGCTTCGAACCTCCCCTGGCGAAAGTCGAGATCGGCCTGACCGAGCTCCGCCCGGTCGTGGAGCCAGGGCAGGCCTCGCTCGCGGGCGAACGCGCGTGCGCGAGCGAGCAGGCGCCGGGCTCCCTCCCAGTCCGCGAGCGCCAGGTGGATCCGGTAGCGGGGAATGAAGGTGCGGGTCTCCAGCGATTCCCGCATCTCTCGGGGGGCGTGCTCGAGCGCGCGCGCGAAGAACGCCAGCGCCTCGCGGTAGGCGAAGGCGCGCTCGGCCTCCAGCCCGGCCTCCTGCCACCGCAGGGCGGCCGCCGCCCGATCGCCGGCGGCCGCGAGGTGCGCCGCGAGGACGGCGGCGGGCGCCCTCCCCTCGAGGGCCCGGGCGAGCCGAGCGTGCCAGTAGGCCAGGGTATCCGGTTTGGTCACCTCGCGGATCGTCTCCAGCACCAGATCGTGGGCGATCGTTCCCCTGCGGAAGAGTCCGAGCCGTTCGAGCTCGTCGCTGGCCTCGGCGGCCGCGAGGGGGCTGGTCTCGAGGATCTCGATGGCGAGGTCGAGCCGGTAGGCTTCGCCGGCGACGCTCGCGAGCTCGGCGATCCGCCGGGCCAGGGGTGAGGCGGCGGCGAGGCGCGCCCGGAGGACCTTGCGCGGGCGCTCGTCCGCGGGACCTTGGGCGAGCAACAGCAGGAAGAAGGGGTTCCCCCCGGCCCGCTCAGCGAGCTCCGCCGCCCGGTCCGGGCCTACCCCGAGCAATTCCCGGGTGGCCTGGGCGTCGAGCGGGGGGAGCTCGAGCGCCGTGCTCCTTCCGGAGGCGATCTCCTCGTGGACCCAGGCAGCCAGGCGCGGGGGAAGCGTTCTTTCCCGGTAGGCGGCCAGGTAGGGGGTCAGGGGAAGCTCCCCCGCGAGCTGGATGAGCAGGTGGGCGCTCGCCGAGTCGAGGTATTGCAGGTCGTCGACCCCGAGCACCCACTCGCCCCCCAGGAAGGGGCGGAGGAGCTCGGCGACGGCGGCGACGAAGCGGGCGGGGGTCGTGCCGGTCGGGTAGGAGCCGAGCTCCGGCACGATTCGGGCGAGCTCCATCGCGGCCCACTCCGGAGGTTTGGCCCCGAGCTGCAAGAGCTCCCGAACCCCGCGGGCGAGGCTCGCGTACGGGACCGCCGGATCCCCGGGCCGGGCCCTGAGGATCAGCGGACGCCGGCCCAGCCCGGCGACGAACTCGTAGAGCAGCCGGGTCTTCCCGATCCCCGGCTCGCCGTAGAGGAAGATCGAGCGACCCTCCTCGAAGGCCCGCCGCATCAGGGAGAGCTCGCGGGTACGGCCGGCGAACCGGTGCCCCGGCGCCTTGAGCGGACGGGTACGCCCCTCCCTGACGGCGCGGGCGAGTTCCCGCGTCTCCGGCTCCGGGGGCAGGCCGAGCTCGCGTTCGAGAAAGGCGACGAATC
>JALSJG010000223.1 GCA_026989475.1 Thermaceae bacterium
GGAGCTTCTCCGCCAGCGCCTTCTCCAGCGCCCAAACCCTTCGGGCCTCCCGATGCCGCTCCGCAAGGGCTCGCTCGTAGGCCTCGAGGGCGCCCCGGTAGCGGGCGTATTGCTCAAGGTAGCGGCGATAGGCGCGCTCGGCCTCCTCGAGCCGCCGGCGCAAGACGCGCCGCTCGGCCTCGAGCTCGGCAAGCTCCCGGCGGAGCGCCTCGGCGGGGCGTTCGGGCTCGGGAGCCTCGGGTGGGCTCGGGAACGCGGAAAGGCGGGCCAAAAGCTCCCGCTCCCGGCGCTTTAGGAGCGCGAGGTTTTCCCGGGCCAGCGCCAGCCGCTCGGAAAGCCCCCTTCGCTCCGCGGTCAACGAGGAGCGAAGCTCGCCCAGCCGGGCCTCGTCGTCGCGCACGTGCTCGTAGCGGCGGGCAAGGTAGGTAGCCTCGCGTTCGGCGAAGGCGGCCGCTTCCCGGAGCCGCTCGGCCTCGGCCCGAGCACGCTTTGCGCTCGCCCGGGCCTCCTCGGCGGCCTTGCGGGCTTCTTCGAGGCGGCTTTGGAGCAGGCCCCGGCGAAGCGCAAGCCTTTCGGCCTCGAGCTCCCGCGCCCGCCGGGCAAGGCGGGCGGCCTCGGAGAGCCTGGCCCGCTCGAGCTCGAGTTCCGCGTACCTTTCCCGTTCCTCGGCCATGCGGGCCGACGCGGCGGCGAGCTTGGCCTCGGCCTCCTGGATGCGCGCCTCCACCTCGGAAAGCCCGGCGGCCTCAACCAGAAAGGCAAGCAGCCGCTCCGGCGGCGCCTCCACCACCCCTGCCACCTGCCCCTGGCCGATGATCGCGTTCCCCCCGGGGCCGAGCCCGGTCCCGGCGAGGGCGAGGGAGAGCTCCTTCAAGCTCGCGCGGCGGCCATCCAGGCGCGCCTCCTGGCGGCCGTCACGGTAGATCCGGCGGAGGAGCTCGATGCGGCGATCGGCGTGAATCCGAAGCCGGACCTCGGCGAAACCCGCCGGCCGCCGGCCCGGCGCCCCCTGGAAGACGAGATCCTCGGGACCCCCGCCCCGGAGCCGCCGGGTACGGGCCCCAATGACGAAGCGGATCGCCTCCACCAGGTTCGACTTCCCCGATCCGTTCGGCCCCACCACCGCGGTGACTCCAGGGAGGAGCGGCACCACGGTGCGCTCGGCGAAGGACTTGAAGCCGTGGAGGACGATCTCCTCAATCCGCATGGCGCTTCTTGTAGCGGGCCATCGCTTCCCGGGAGGCCTTAAGGGGAAAGCGCGCCTCGAGCTCCCGTGCCTTCGCGGCGAGGGCGGGCTCGAGCGCGATCCCGTACTGGTTCGCGAGCTTGAAAAAGAGCAAGAGGAAGTCGGCCATCTCCTCGGCGAGCCGACCCTCCCCCTCCTTGTAGGCCTCCTGCCGGAGGAGCTCCCGGGCGATCTCACCGAGCTCCTCCACGAGGTGGAGCGCGGTGTGCTCCGGGGCCACCTCGTGCCAGCCCCGGGCCTCGTCGAAGGCGGCCACCCAGGCCTGCCACTCGGAGAGCGTCACCGCGCCCTCCGGATGGGATCGGCGAGGGAGAGGTGGATGAGCGCCATCGCCGGCCTGCC
>JALSJG010000224.1 GCA_026989475.1 Thermaceae bacterium
GCCGCCCAGGAGTCCATGCGGGCGTTGTTCGAGGTTCGGAAGACGTAGGGGAGGCACATCTCGGTGAGCCGCGGGGTGGCGGCGTGGGTGACGACGAGCGGCACCTTGTACTCGTTGGCCACCGGGGCCATCGCGAGGCTTACGGAGCTCGAGTCGATGCCGAAGAGGAAGTCCACCTTTTCCTCGAGGATCAGCCTTTTGGCCTCCCGCACCGCCTGGTCGGGCTTGCCGTGGTCCACGAAGATGAGCTCGATGGGCCGGCCGAGCAAGCCGCCCGCGGCGTTGATTTCCTCGGCGGCGAGGCTCGCACCTTCCTTCGAGGCCTGGCCGTAGTTGGCGAAGTTGCCCGAGAGGATGTAAAGCGCGCCGATCTTGATCGGCTCGGCCGCGAGCGCGAAACCCAAAAGGCTCAGGAGAATAAGGATCCCAGGCTTTACCGGCTTCATACTCCGTACCCCCTTGTTTCTTGCCCGCCTTCAATTATATGAAAGGCCGCGGGGCAAATGCCCCGCGCGCGGTTCGGGCGCCTGGCCTGGCTAGGAGGTTACCACCAAGGTTTTGAGTTGCGCGATGCGTTCGGAAAGGTAAGTGAATCCCGCTTGCCAGAATCCGGGGTCTTCCACGTCGAACCCCTCGCGGGCGAGGAGCTCGGTGGGGGCGACCGAGCCCCCGGCGGAGAGCAGCCGCTTGAGCCGGGGCACGAAGCGCCGGCCTTCCTCCTGGTAGCGGCGGTAAAGGGCGTAGACGAGGAGCTGGCCGAAGGCGTAGGCGTAAACGTAGAAGGGCGTGTGGTAAAAGTGCGGCACCATCAGCCACTCGAAGCGGAAGGCCTCGGGGAGCTCCACCGCGTCCCCGAACTGGGCCTTGAGCGTCTCGAAGTAGACCTCGTGGACGGCCGAGAGCGGGGCCCCCTCGGCGAGGAGCCGGTGAGCCTCGGTCTCGAAGCGGGCGAAGTAGGCCTGGCGGACGACGGTGGCGTAGGCGTCGTCGAGCTGGTCGAAGAGGATCTGGGCCTTTAAGGCGGGGTCCTTCTCCTCGGCGAGGAGGGCGTCGGTGAGCAGGATCTCGCCGAAGGTCGAGGCCATCTCGGCGAGCGGCAGGGGCGCGTGGAAGGTGAAGACCGGGTGCTCGGCGGCGAGCAGGGCGTGGATCGCGTGCCCGAGCTCGTGGGCGAGGGTGGCCACGTCCCGGGCCTCGCCCTGGAAGTTAAGGAGAAGGTAGGGGGTGACGCCGGGGGCGGGGCCGTAGGAGAAGGCGCCGCCCCGCTTGCCGGGCCGGGGGTAGACGTCCACGTGCCCTTCCTCGACCACCCGGCGAGCGAGCGCGGCGAACTCGGGGTCGAAGGCGCGAAAAGCGAGCTCGACCTTATGAAGCGCCTCTTCGAAGGTGAAGCTGCGCTCGGCCTTTACCGCTGGGGCGTAGAGGTCGTAGCGGGAAAGCTTGGGCACCCCGAGCGCCCTGGCCTTGAGCTGGAAGTACTCGTGGAAGACCGGCGCTCCTTCGGCGACCGCTTCGAGCAGCGCCTCGACCACCCGGTCGGGGAGATCGTTCATCTTGTTCCGGGCGGCGATGGGGCTTTCGAAACCCCGGAGCTTGACGAACTCGTTTTGCCAGTCGAGCACCACCAGGCGGTAGAGCTCCCCGAGGACCAGGGCCTCGTTTTCGAAGAGGGCGAGGGCGGCGTCGTAGGCGGCCCGGCGGACGGCGGGGTCTTGGTGGTGGGTGTACTTGCCGAGCTCGCTCTTTTGGATCGTGACCTTCTCGCCCCTGACCTCGAAGGCGATGCGGTAGCGGTCGTTCAAGACGTTATAGGTCTTCGCGTGGGCGCGGGCGGCGACGTTTTTAAGCTGGATCGCCCGCTCGGCCTCCTCCGAGAGGGTGTGGGGGCGCCAGGCGCGGAGCTCGCTGAGCCAGTAGGCGTAGCGCGCCCCCGCTGCCTCGAGGAGGGTTTTTGCCTTTTCTTCCGGAAGGTTTTTCCACCAGATCTCGAAGAAGAGTAGCCGGGCGGCGAGCTCGCCGAGGAGCTGGTTTACCCGGACGTACTGGGCCTGGGCGGTCTCCGAGTTCGCGTCCTCGTAGAAACGAAGGGCGGCGTAAGCCCGGACCCGGGCGGCAAGGTCGGCGAAGGCTTCGTAATCCTTGAGAAAGGCAAGGAAGGTTTCCGGGTCCCCGGCGCGGAGCGGGTCGCGCCTATCTTCCAGGGCCTCGGTCTTGGCCTTAAGCTCCTCGAGGGCGGCCTCGAAGGCCGCTTGGCTTTCGAAGAGGGCGGCGAAGTCCCAGCGATCTGACCCACGAGTCATGCCTTTCACTATAGTGGGGTGCATGGGTGAGCGTCTCGTCGTCATCGGGGGCGTGGCCGCGGGGATGAGCGCCGCGGCCAAGGCGAAGCGGGAAAACCCGGAGCTCGAGGTCCTAGCCTTCGAGAAGACCCGTTTCGTCTCCTACGGGGCCTGCGGCCTGCCCTACTTCCTCTCGGGCGAGGTCGCGCGGGTCGAGGACCTGGTGGCCCGCACCCCGGAGCAGTTCAAAAAGCAGGGCATCACCGCCCTTACCCGCCACGAGGTGGTGGCGGTGGACTACGCAAACCGCGAGGTGACGGTGGCCGCCCTGGACGAGGGCCGGGAGTTCAAGGAGCGCTTTGACTACCTGGTGGTGGCGACCGGGGCCCGGCCGGTGGTGCCCGACCTTCCCGGGGTCGAACTCCCGGGGGTCTTCGTGCTCCGGATCCCGGAGGACGGCGTCGCCATCCGCGAGTGGATGACGAGCGCCCGCCGGGCGGTGATCGTGGGGGGCGGGTACATCGGGCTCGAGGTCGCCGAGGCCTTCCGCTCCCGCGGGCTCGAGGTCGCGGTGGTCGAGGCCGAGGACCGGGTCTTGCCCATGGTGGACCCCGAGCTCGGCGAGCTCATCGCCGGGGAACTAAAGAAGCACGGCGTCGAGCTCCTCACCGGGACCCGGCTGGAGGCGATCCTGGGCGAGGGGAAGGTGGAGGCGGTGGAGACCACCGCGGGTCGCCTTGAGGCGGACCTCGTCCTGCTCTCGGTGGGGATCCGCCCGAACGTCGAACTCGCGAAAAGCTTCGGCGTGGCGCTCGGGCCCACCGGGGCGATCCAGGTCGATGAACAGATGCGCACCAACCTCGAGGGCGTCTTCGCCGCGGGTGACGTGGCCGAGAGCCGCCACCTGGTCACCGGTGAGCCCTACTGGCTGCCCCTCGGGGATGTCGCCAACAAGCACGGCCGCACCGCCGGTACCGTGATCGGCGGGAAGGAGGCCGCCTTCCGGGGGGTGCTCGGTACCGCCATCACCCGGATCTTCGGCCTCGCGGTGGCGGTGACCGGCCTCACCGAGACCGCGGCCAAGAAGAAGGGCTTCGCCGCGAAGAGCGTCCTGATCAAGAGCCGCGACCGCGCCCACTACATGCCGGGGGGCCGCCCCTTCGTGGTCAAGCTGGTCTACGAGGAGGGCACGGGCCGGCTCCTCGGTGGCCAGATCGTCGGGCACCGGAACGACGCGCTCCGCATCGACGCGGTGGCGGCGCTTTTGGCGAAGGGGGGCACGGTCGAGGACCTGCGCGCCCTCGACCTCGCCTACGCCCCACCCTTCAGCCCGGTCTGGGATCCCCTTTTGGTGGCCGCGAACCAGGCTCGCTAGGAACA
Source organism: Thermaceae bacterium (assembly GCA_026989475.1). Taxonomy (GTDB): domain Bacteria; phylum Deinococcota; class Deinococci; order Deinococcales; family Marinithermaceae; genus WFXV01. The sequence continues at coordinate 3,660 of JALSJG010000224.1, forward strand.
GGCGGCAAGCGCCCGACGAACGCTCCCTAGGTAGCCGCTGCCGAAGAAAAGCACGTGCACCAGCAGGTAGTAGAGCTGGTAGCAGGGAAGCGCGTCCCGGACCTCGGGCGGAACCGGGTAGAGGGCCCCGTATTCCTGCCAAAAGAGCTCCGGGAAGCCGCCAAAGAGTCGCATCATCGCGAGGTCCACGCCCCGCTCGCCGACCCAGACCGAGGGATCGAGGAGGGCGGGGCCCGCTTCGCTCATGTGGACGTTGCCCGACCAAAGGTCGCCGTGGATCAGGGTCGGGCCCTCGGTGGGAAGGCGGAGGCGGGGAAGGAGCGACTCCAGCTCCGGACCCAGGGTACCGAGCTGGGTCCAGGTGGCCTGGATCAGGGGTAGGAGCCTTTTCTCCGTGAAGAAGCGGCTCCAGTCTTCCCCTTCGCCGGCGGGGAGGGGAAAGGTCCCGAGGTAGCCGGGGCGCGGCCCGCCGTAGCGGGTTCCTCGCGTCCGGTGAAGCCGCGCCAGCATCCGGGCGAGGCCCTTCCAGTCGTCGGGTCCCGGGGGGAGGTACTCGAGCACGATTCCCCCTTCCCCCACCCAGTGGACCCGGGGCACCCGGACTGCCGCCTCGGCGAGGGCCTTGAGCCCTTCCGCTTCGGCCCAAAAGAGGCCCGGCGGCGGGTCCTCGTGGGTTTTGACCACGAAGGGGCCGGCCCGGTAGACGCGGGAGACGTCCCCGCCCGAAAGCGGGACGGGTTCCGGCGCGGAGAGCCCGGCGGTTTTAAGAATCGCGCTCGGATCCACCGGCAAGCCGTTTGAGCCAGCGGGCGACGAGGTCCTCGAGCTCAAGGTAGGTCTCCTCGCAGGCGGCCTCGTCCCCTTCCCAGGGGTCGCTCACCTCGCCCCCGCCCCAGGGCTCGGTGATGAGGCGGACCTTCTCCCGGTGGCCCCCCGCCCGGCGCAAGAGATCCCGCTCTACTTCCCGGTCGGCGGCGAGGATCAGGTCAAAGGTCTCGAAGTCCTCGGGCGCGACCTGGCGGGCGACGTGGTCGAAGTAGGCGCCGTGGCGCTTTAAGACCGCCGCGGCCCGGGGGTCCATCGGCTCGCCCACGTGCCAGGGGCCGGTCCCTGCCGAGTCGGCTTCGAAGCGTTCGGCGAGCCCCTGCTCCCGGACGAGCTTTCGGAAGATGCCTTCGGCGATCGGGCTGCGACAGATGTTTCCGAGGCAGACGAAGAGCACCCGGGTCTTCTCCATGCCGTCCATTATTCCCCGAAGGCCTCCTCGAAGGCGCGCCGCACCCCGGCCTCGGCGGCCTCGAGAAAGCGCCGGTAGCGGGCGAGGAAGTCCTTGCCCTTTTCGGTGAGCCGGGTGCCGCCCCCGCCTTCGCCGCCGCTTTGGGAAACCGCGAGGGGAAAGCCGAGGGCGGCCTCGACCTCGCGAAGCCGGGCCCAGGCGGCGCGGTAAGAAAAGCCCGCCGCTTTCGCCGCCGCCTTCAGGCTGCCGGTTTCCTCGATGGCCTGGAGGAGCCTTAGCGTCCTAGGGCCCATCAGGTAGCGGCCGTCCTCGGACTCAAGCCAGTACTTGCCCCGCGGTCGCACCCTCCCATTATCGCGCGCATAATGGGGCCATGGACCTTCTTTCCGAGCTCGAGGAGCTGTCGAAGAAGACCCCGAGCAAGATTCTGTTGGTGGTCCTCGACGGGGTCGGCGGCCTGCCCAGGGAACCGGGCGGGCCCACCGAGCTCGCCGCCGCCAAGACCCCGAACCTCGACCGGCTCGCCGAGCGTTCGGCGCTTGGCCTTTTCACCCCGGTGGCGCCGGGGATCGCGCCGGGTTCCGGGCCGGGGCACCTTTCGATCTTCGGCTACGATCCCTTCAAGTATCAGGTCGGCCGCGGGGTGCTCTCGGCGCTCGGGCTCGGGATTCCTCTCGGCCCCGGCGACGTGGCGGTACGGGGCAACTTCGCCACCTTGAACCCGGACGGCACCCTAAAAGACCGCCGCGCCGGCCGCCCCCCCACCGAGGAGAACCGGCGGGTGATCGAGAAACTGAAAGCGAAGATCCAGGAGATCGACGGGGTTCGGGTCGAGCTCTACACCGAGAGCGAGCACCGCTTCGTGCTGGTGCTCCGGGGCGAGGGTCTCGGCGCCCGGGTCACCGACACCGACCCCCAGTCCACCGGGGTGCCCCCGCGCCCGGCCGAGCCCGAGGACCCAGGCGATGCGAAGAGCGCCAGGACCGCCCGGATCTTGAACCGCTTCGTCGAGCTCGCCCGGGAGGCGCTCAGGGACGAACCGGTGATCCACGGCGTTTTGCTCCGGGGGGTTTCCCAAAAGCCCGACTTCCCCAAGCTCCCCGAGGTCGCCGAGGTGCGCGCGGCGGCGATCGCGAGCTACCCCATGTACCGGGGGGTGGCCGAGCTGGTGGGCATGGAGGCCCTCGGCCTTCGCGAGGACGAGGAGGACCCCGACCGGCCCCGGGCCAAGCTCGAGGCGCTAAAGACGGCCTGGGGGGACTACGACCTCTTCTACCTCCACTTCAAGAAGACCGACTCCAAGGGGGAGGACGGCGACTTCGAGGGCAAGGTGGAGCGGATCGAGCTTTTCGACGCCCTGCTCCCTGAACTTCTAGCCCTGAAGCCGGATGTGCTCCTCATCACCGGCGACCACTCGACCCCGGCGGTCTTGAAGGCCCACTCCTGGCACCCGGTCCCGGTCTTGCTCCACGCCCCCTACCTGCGGAGCGACGCCGCCCGTCGCTTCACCGAGGACGAGGCGGCGAAAGGTTCGCTGGGGGCGCTCGTGGGCCCGGTGCTCTTGCCCCTCATGCTGGCGCATGCGGGCAAGTTGCAGAAGTTTGGGGCTTAAGGTTTCTGGCCGAGGGGGGCGGTTTTCGGGTCGGGGCCGACGAGGTAGACCGCCCCCCAGGGCTTGTAGGTGCTTGGGAAGGCCTCCTCGACTACCTCCCCGTCGGCGTAGCGCACCGTGCGCTTGACCAGGACCCGCGCCCCCGGGGCGGGCCAGTCCACCTGCTTCCGGGTGCCCGGGGGAAGGCTTTCGTCCACGATCTCCCGGGGCGGAAGCGGGGGCGTTTTCTCGAGGACGATCGGCCCCTTCCAGCGCACCTCCCGGTCCTTGATTCCGAAAAGCCGGACGATGAGCTTGGTGCCCCGGACGTAGGTCCTGAGCAGGAGATCCCCCGGGGTGTCGTTTTGGAACTTGAGGTCCACCCAGGGGGCGTAGACGGTGGCGTCGAGCCCGGTGGGCCGGTAGTAGCGGAGCTGGTAGGAGTGGGGTTTGCGCTCGAGGACCGGGAGCCCCGCGAAGAAGGCGGCGCGGAAGACCGTGGTCGAGACCTGGCAGACCCCGCCCCCCACCCCCTTTTCGGTACGGTCGCCGAGGATCACGTACCCCTCCCGGTAGCCCGCTTCCTCGGTCACCGGGCCGAGGGCCTGGATAAAGGAGAAAACCGCTCCCTTTGGGATGACCAGGCCGTCGAGCTTTTTCGCCGCGAGGCGGAGGTTATGGACGCGGTTTTTCGAGGAGCCCCGGAAGTCGGTGATTCCTTCGGCGAGGAGGGTGCGGATGCCCCGTTTAAAAAGCCAGTGCACGCCGCGCTTGGGCTCGAGCACACGGGCGGGCACGTAAAAGCTTCGCTTGCCGTAGGCAAGGGCGCGGCGGTAGGCCTCGAGCACCGCTTTGGGATCCACCTCGTAGCCCACCTTCTCCACCGCGTACCAGCCCCGAGCCTCGCTGTAGACGAAGCGGGCGTCCTTGGGGGGGCGGGCGAGGGTCTGCACCCAGGCGAGCAGCTCCCCGGCGCTTTTCACCTCGCGGGTCAGGGTGCCGACGTAGGTCTGTACCTCTCCCCCGACGAGCAGGTGATCGTGGACCACGAAGCGGGCCTCGATCTGGGCCCGGGCGGGAAACAGGAGGAGGAGCAGGGAGATCCACCTCGCCACGGTGCCTCCAGACTAGCAGGCGACAGGGGGGTTTTACGTTCTTTTTACACCGCTCGGGTGGAGTAGGAAGGGGGTGACGGCGATGATGTGGGGCTGTCCCTGGTGCGGGGGGTTCGGTTACGGTGGCTTTGGCTGGCTCTGGGGTATCCTTTGGTTGGCCCTGATGGCCTGGTTGGTGTACGCCCTGGTCCGGGCGCTTTCGGGATCGGCGCCCTCTGTGGGGCGCGAGGACCGAGCGCTTGAGATCTTGAAGGAACGGTACGCTCGCGGCGAGATCGATCGTGAAACCTTCGAGCAGATGCGCCGCGATCTCGGGAGTTGATGGCGCGCATCCTGGTGGTGGACGACGACCCCGCGATCCGCGAGGTCCTCGTCGCTTACCTGGCGCGGGAGGGCCACGAGGTGCTCGAGGCCGATAGCGGCGAGGCCGCGCTCCAGCAGGCAGCGGGTGCCGACCTCGTGGTTCTCGATTTGATGCTCCCCGGCCTCGACGGCTGGCGGGTCGCCGAGATCCTGCGGTCGCGCGACCCCGAGCTCCCCATCCTGATGCTCACCGCCCGGGGGGAGGAGGAGGAGCGGGTGCGGGGGTTCGAGCTAGGGGCCGACGACTACGTCACCAAGCCCTTCTCCCCCCGGGAGCTCGTCGCCCGGGTGCGGGCGCTTTTGCGCCGGGCGGGTCACCGGGACGAGCTCGTCTACGGCGGGCTGATGATCCGGCCCAAGGAGCGCCGGGTCTACCTGGACGGGCGGGAGGTGCCCCTTTCCAAGCTCGAGTTCGATCTCCTTTTGGTCCTGGCCCAGCACCCGGGGATGGCCTACCCCCGGGAGCGCCTGCTCGAGCGCGTGTGGGGGGCCGACTTCTTCGGCGTGGACCGGGTGGTGGACGTGCACATCGCGTCGCTAAGGAAGAAGCTCGGCGACGATCCCGAGAACCCCCGCTTCATCGAGACCGTGCGCGGGGTCGGCTACCGGTTCCGCGAGGGCGCGCGGTGAGGCTCTTCCTAAAGCTCTTTTTGAGCTACCTCCTGGTCGTGCTCTTCGCCGAGCTCTTGTTGGTGGTCCTGATCGAACTCCTCGCGCCCCGCTTCTTTGCCGGCCACGTTGCCCGCATGGTGGAGACGGTTTCGATGATGGGCATGGGCCCCATGGCCGGGGTGCTCGAGCGGGACCTCGAGCTCAGCCTTTCCGCGACCTT
>JALSJG010000225.1 GCA_026989475.1 Thermaceae bacterium
GCTGGAGGTGGTCGAGCAAGGGCCTCGGCCTCCTCCGGTTTTTGCCGATCCCGACCGGGTGGATCAGGTGCTCGCCAATCTCCTGAAGAACGCCCTCGCCTACACGCCGAGGGGAGGGAGGGTCACCCTGACCCTCGCCCAGGACCGGGAGGGCGTGCGCATCTGCGTGGCCGACACCGGGCCCGGGGTGCCCCCGGAATACGCCGAGCGGATCTTCGAGCGCTTCTTCCGCGGCGACCCCGCCCGCCGGCGGGCGAGCGGGGGAAGCGGGGTGGGGCTCACCGTGGCCCGGGGGCTGGTGGAGGCGATGGGGGGAAGGCTCTGGCTCGAGCGAGCAGGCCCCGGAGCGGAGTTTTGCTTCACCCTTCCCTTTGCAAAACCTTAACCCGCCGCCTCTAGGTTGGACTCCATGTCGAGGGTGCTTCTTCCTTTCCTCCTGGGGCTTGCCCTGCTGGTCGCGATCCTGGGTGGCCGGCAAGACGCCCCCGATCCCCTCGAGGGGCTCGATGCAAAGGCGGCGCTCGAGCTCGCAAACCGCTGGGCCTGGGAGCGGCCGGAGGTGAACAGTTACCTGACCTCGCGTCACCTGGTCTTCCGGTTCCCGGACGGCCGTGAGCGGCGGGTGCCCCTTCCCGAGGACCGGATGGCGATCGCGGTCGCCCCCTACCTCCGCTCCACGCACCCCTGCCGGGTGCACTTTCCCTCGAGCTGCCGGGGTGAGCTTGCCGGCGTGGAGTTGTACGTCCTGGTTCGGGAAGAGGGGGGTGGGGTCTACTTCGAGGGCTCGCTTAAGACGCTTGAGAACGGCTTTTTTGAGCTCTGGCTTCCGCGCGACCGCAGGTACCGTTTGCAGGTGCTTTACCAGGGGTACCGGGGAGAGCTCGTGCTCGAGACCGGCGAGGACGCCGCCACCTGCCGCACCGATCTGAGGCTCTACCGGTTCTAGGGTTTTACCGAAACTTAATCCGCGTGCCCAAGAATGACCGGCATGGACGAAGGTGTGGCTCTGTCGAGGAGAAATCTGCTCAAACTTGGCGCGCTCGGGTTGGCCGGTGGCCTGGCGGGTTGTACGCGGGCCCAAAACTCCCCCAGGCCCTTGCCCGAGGTGATTCGTAGCGAAGAGGGGGTGCTCGAGCTCACCCTCCCCCTGGCCGAGACCCGGGTCGAGCTGGCCGGCCGCCCCGCCCGGCTCTTCGCCTACGGTGGGAGGGTGCCGGGGCCCAGGCTCGAGCTCAGGCCCGGCGACACCCTCCGCCTGCGCCTCGAAAACCGCCTCAAGGAACCCACCAACCTCCACTTCCACGGCCTCCACGTGAGCCCCGCCGGCAACTCCGACAACGTGTTCCTGGAAATTCCTCCGGGAGAGGTCTTCGTCTACGAGGTCGCGATCCCGAAGGACCACCCCGCGGGCACCTTCTGGTACCACCCCCACCGCCACGGCCTGGTGGCCCGACAGGTCTTCGCCGGGGCCGCCGGGCTCCTGGTGGTACGGGGCGATCTCGACGAGGTGCCCGAGGTGGCCGCCGCCCGCGAGGCCTTCCTGGTCCTCAAGGACTTCGCCCTCGCCGGCGAGCGGGTACCCGCGCCGAGCCCGATGGAGCGGGCGGCGGGGCGAGAGGGGCCGATCCTCACCGCGAACGGCAAGGCGCGGGAGCGCCTTTCGGTACCCCGGGGCGGCTTGCTCCGGCTTCGCCTTTTGAACGCGAGCGCGTCAAGGGTTTTCCGTCTCCGCCTCGACGACCACCCCTTCTACCTCATCGCCACCGACGGCGGCGGCCTCGCCGAGCCGGTGGAGCTCGAGGAGCTTCTGCTCGCGCCCGGGGAGCGGGCCGCGGTCTTGGTTCGGGGCAACCGACCGCCGGGCAGCTATGCGCTCCGGGTGCTCCCCTACGATCGGGGAGGGCCGGGAGGCATGGGCATGGGCATGGGCGGCCTCGTCCGGCCGCAGTCCTCCGGCGTGGTGGGCGAGCTGGTGTACGAAGGCGAGGCGCGCCCGGAGCTCCCCCTGCCAACCCGGCTTCTTTCCCTCGAGCCGCTTCCCGCGCCGGCGCGCGTCCGCCGGTTCGTCCTGGGTCACGCGATGCGCCCGGGGCGGGGCATGGTCTTCGTGATCAACGGGAAGACCTTCGATCCCCGCCGGGTGGACGTGGAGGCCCGTCTCGGCGACGTCGAGGAGTGGGAGCTCGTCAACCTCGGGGTGATGGACCACCCCTTCCACCTGCACACCAACCC
>JALSJG010000226.1 GCA_026989475.1 Thermaceae bacterium
GGCGCCTCGAGCAGTCGCTCGTAGAGCTTTCGGGCGTTCGCCGCCGCCGCGATCGCCACCTCCCTTAACCCCTCAGGGCCCAGCGCCGCCAGGTAGATCGTCGCCCGGAGGGCGGCGTTTTGGGCGTTGGTGGTGATGTTGGACCTGGCCTTGGCCCGGCGGATGTGCTGCTCCCGGGCAGAAAGCGCGAGCACGAAGCCCCGGCGGCCCTCGGCGTCCTCGGTCATCGAGACGAGCCGCCCCGGGAGCTGACGCAAAAGCGCCTCTCGAACGGCGATGAAGCCGAAGTGCGGACCGCCGAAGCTCATCGGGTTTCCAAGCGGCTGCCCCTCGCCTACGGCGAGGTCCGCGCCCAGTTCCCCGGGGGGCTTGAGCACCGCGAGGGAGATGGGATCCACCACCGCGACGAGTAGCGCCCCGGCAGCGTGGGCGGCCTCGGCCAGCGCGGCGTAGGACTCGATCGCGCCCAGGAAGTTCGGGCTCTGGACCACCACCGCCCCCACCTCCGGGCCCACCTCGAAGGCCGGCGTGCGGTCGTGCTCGAGCGCGACCTCCCGGGCCTCGGCCCCCACCGCGTCGAGGTAGGTGCGGAGCACCGCCCGGTACTCCGGGTGCACCCCCTGGCTCACCAGGACCGCCATCCGCCGGGTGGCCCGGAGCGCGAGCAAAACCCCCTCGGCGAGGGCGCTCGCGCCGTCGTAGAGCGAGGCGTTCGCGACCTCGAGCCCGGTGAGCTCGGCGATCATCGTCTGGTACTCGAAGATCGCCTGCAAGATTCCCTGGCTCGCCTCCGCCTGATAGGGGGTGTAGGCGGTGAGGAACTCGCCCCGGGAGGCGAGCGCGTCCACGATCGCGGGGATGAATTGATCCCGCACGCCCCCGCCCAGAAAGACCGCCCCCGGCCGGTTCTTGGAGGCAAGCCGCTCCACGAGGGCGAGGACGCGGTCCTCGTCGAGCGGCTCAGGAAGCTGGATCTCGGGGTTTAAAAGCTCGGTGGGGAGGTGGGCGTAAAGGTCCCCAAGGCGCTCAAGCCCCAACGCCTCGAGCATCGCCCGGACCTCGTCCTCGGTGTGCGGCGTGTAGGCCACGGCTACCCCTCGGCTTCGAGGAGTTTCGCGTAACCCTCGGCGTCGAGGAGCGCCTCGAGCTCCTCGGGGCGTTCCATACGGATCTTGAAGAGCCAGCCCTCGCCGTAGGGGTCCTCGTTCACCTTCTCGGGGTGCTCGCCGAGCGCCTCGTTCACCTCGACGATCTCCCCGGAGACGGGGGCGTAGATGTCGGAGGCGGTCTTCACCGACTCGATCACCGCCACCGCCTCCCCCGCCTGAACCTTCCGGCCCACTTCGGGAAGCTCGACGTAGACCACGTCGCCGAGCTCCCCCTGGGCGTAGTCGGTGATGCCGACGACGGCGAGATCACCCTCGACCCGAACCCACTCGTGGGTATCCCGGTACTTAAGCTCCTTGGGAACGTTCATCGCCTACCTCCGAATCAAGGGTAAGGGATGGACCCGCGCCGGGTGCCGCCGGCCCCGGATCTCGACCGAGAGGTCGGTCCCCTCCTCCGCGTAAGGGGCCTTCACCCA
>JALSJG010000227.1 GCA_026989475.1 Thermaceae bacterium
CAAAGCTCCAGCCCTCGATCGTCTCACGGAGGACCCGATCCACCTCCTCCTGGCGGTCCAAATAACCCTTCACCAACCGACGGGCAAAAGCGAGGGTCTCCTCGTCGGGAGGGTCGGGCTCGAGCTCCACCGCGTGCCGCCATGCCTCCTCTAGCGGAACCCCGCCCACCAGGTGCTCGAAGAGCGCCTTGAACGCGATTTCCCGGGCTCTACGGCGCATCGGCCGGCTCCACCTCCAGGAAGACCACGTCCACGCGCTTGGTCTTGAGCCCGGCGGTGGCGCGGAAGGCCTCACTCACCGCCCGCTGCACCTCCCGGCCGAGCTCGGGAAGGGGTTTGCCGTAGCGGGCCACCAGCCCGAGCTCGACCCGCACGCCGTCCTCGTCCCGCACCACCCGGGCTGCCCGCCGCCGGCCGGCGAGCACCTCCCCCACTTTGCGGGGCCCGGCGAGCCGCACCCCCTCGACCCCCTCGAGGGCGTAGGAAAGAAGCTGCAAGAGCGCCGACTCGGAAAGTTCGTACTCGACCATGCTGCCTCCTAATCGCCGCCCATGCGGCGGGCCACGAAGTTGGTGTAAACCGCGCCCCGGCGGAAAAAGGCGTTATCCAAGACCTTTTTGTGAAAGGGGATGGTGGTCTTAAGCCCCGGGCCCTCGAGCGCGGTCTCCAAAAGCGCCCGCCGCATCCGCCGGATCGCCCGGGAACGGTCGGTGTCCCAGACGATCAGCTTGCCGAGCAGGGAGTCGTAAAAAGGCGGCACCTTGTAGCCGGCGTAGAGGTGGCTGTCCACCCGCACGCCGGGGCCGCCGGGCCAGTGCAGGGTCTCGATCTGCCCGATCGAGGGCCGGAAGTTCTTCTCCGGGTCCTCGGCGTTGATCCGGACCTCGATCGCGTGCCCTTTAAGCTCGAGCTCCTCTTGCCTTAGCTTCAGGGGCTCCCCGCTCGCGATCTGAAACTGCATCCGGATCAGGTCGAGCCCGGTCACCATCTCGGTCACCGGGTGCTCCACCTGGATGCGGGTGTTCATCTCGATGAAGTAGTAGTTTCCCTCGCGGTCCACTAAAAACTCGAGCGTGCCCGCCGAGACGTAGCCCACGTGCCCGGCGAGCCGCACGGCGCTCTCCCAAAGCCCCCTTCGCACCTCGTCGGGCAAAAGCGAAGGCGCCTCCTCGAGGAGCTTTTGGTGCCGGCGCTGGATCGAGCAGTCGCGCTCAAAAAGGTGGAGAACCCGCTTCCCGTCCCCGATCACCTGGACCTCGACGTGTTTGGGTTCCTCGATGTACTTCTCGATGTAGACCGCGGGATTGCCAAAGGCGGCTCGGGCCTCCTCCTGGGCCTGCAACACCGCGCGCTCGAGCTCCTCCTCGGTGTGCACCACCCGCATTCCCCGGCCGCCGCCCCCGGCGGAGGCCTTCAAGATCACCGGGTAGCCGATGGCCCGAGCCGCCTCCTTGGCCTCCTCGACGCTCTCGAGCTCGTCGGTCCCGGGCACCACCGGCACCCCGGCCTCGCGGGCGATCTTGCGGGCGGTGGCCTTGTCCCCGAGCAGCCTCATGTTCTCAGGCGTGGGGCCGATAAAGG
>JALSJG010000228.1 GCA_026989475.1 Thermaceae bacterium
CCCTCGGAGATCCTCGGGGTCGTTTACCGCACCCCCTCGGGCCGGGTGATCGCCGCCGGCGGCCGGGTGATCAAGAACGTGCAGGGCTACGACCTGGTCCGCCCCTTCGTGGGGAGCTTTGGGCTTTTGGGCGAGGCGCTCAAAGTCACCCTCCGGCTCCGCCCCGCCCGTGCCCACGGGCTCTACCGCCGGCGCGGCCGGCTGGAAGACCCCTTCCCCCCCGCCGCCCGCTTCGTCTGGCAGGAGGGGGAGACGCGCTACGCCTACGCCGCCGGCCATCCCAAGGAGCTCGCGGCCTTTGAGGACTGGGAGGCGGTCAAAGAACCCCTCGACTACCGCCCCCTCTTCCCACGCGGCATGGGGATCGGCGAGGGGCCGGTGCGGGACCTCCGCTTTACCTGGGCAAACGGGGGCAGGACCCCGGCGCCCCACCCGCTTTTTAGGCGCCTGGCCGAAGCCCTCTAGGGAGCACCCCGAGGTGGGCCACCACCTCGCCCTGCACGCGCACTTCTTCCGGCTTGAAGACCCGGTCCGGATAGCGGGGGTTTTCCGAGCGGAGCACCACCCGGTCCCCTTTTCGGTAGTAGCGCTTCAGGGTGGCGGTCTCCTCGCCGGGAAGCAACACAACCACGACCGCCCCCGCCGGCGGCTCGCCAGCGTAGGGGCGCACGACCACGTAGTCCCCGGGGCGGATCCCGATCCCCACCATCGAGTCGCCCCGCACCCGGAGGAGAAAGTCGCCGGGCTCCACCGGCAACAGATCGGCAAGCCGCTCGGCGTAGGCCTCCACCACCGCCTCGGCGAAGACCGGCGGTCCGGCGGCGATCTCCCCGAGCACGGGAAGGCTCATCCCCGCCGCCCGCCGCCCCGCGTCGGTGAGGCGGACCAAGGTACCGTGTCGGGGCCGGGCATCGAGGGCCAGAAACCCCTTTCGGGCGAGGGCGTTTAACTGCGCCCGCACCCCCTGACGGCTGATCCCGAGCGCCCGGGCCAGGTCCACCGCAAAGACCGGCTCGCCAAGCTCCGCGATCTTCAAAAGGATCCGCCGCTGGCCGGGGGGAAGCCGCGTTTCCACGTGAACAGTCTAACGCCAAAGGCGTAAGCCCGGGCCCCTTCCCGCTTCCGCGAACGCGCTAGTCTGACGGTATGGACCCCCGCGCCCTGAAAAAAGACTTCCCCATCTTCGAGGCCCACCCCGAGCTCGTCTTCCTGGACTCGGCGGCCTCGAGCCAGAAGCCCCGGGCGGTGATCGAGGCGCTTTCCCGTTTTTACGAAACCGCTTACGCCAACGTCCACCGGGGCAGCTACCGCCTCTCGGAGGCGGCCACCGAGGCCTTTGAGGCCGCCCGCGCCGCGCTCGCCCGCTTTCTCGGCGCCCGGGATCCCCGCGAGGTCGTCTTCGTGCGGAACGCCACTGAGGGGGTGAACCTCCTCGCCCATGCCCTCGCAGACCGCGTGGGCGCCGGGGAGACGATCCTCGTCACCGAGATGGAGCACCACGCGAACCTCGTCCCCTGGCAGCGGCTCGCGGCCCGCACGGGGGCCCGGATCCGGGCGGTGCCCCTCACCGAGGAGGG
>JALSJG010000229.1 GCA_026989475.1 Thermaceae bacterium
ATGCTGGGCCTGAAACCCGGCGAGCTCTTCCAGCTCGCGGGCACCGTCCTCCACTTCCGCCCCGGCCGGGTACGGCTGCTCTCGCTCATGGACGAGTCCGACCACCCGCTTCCCGAGGAGGCCGACCCCGAGGAGGTCTACGGCCGCTTCCTCGGCCACCTGGCGAAAGGGGCCGAGCCCGCGGAAGCGCTCAAGGCCGCGATTCAAGCGGGCGAATCCTGAGGGCGTAGAGAAAGACCGAAAGGGCGAGGGCCGAAAGCCCAAGGGGCACCGCCCGCGCCCCAAGGCCTGCCACCAGGACCCCGAAAAGCGGTGGAAACACGGCGCCCCCGAGCGCGGCCGCGATCAGGAGCCAGGCGGTGGTGCGCCCGCCGGGGCCGTGGATCCCTTGGGCCCAGGCCATCGCCGCCGGGAAGGCGGGGGCGAGCACGAAGCCGGCGAGGGCGTACCCGGGCCCCGGCCCTTCGAGGAAGGCGAGGGCGAAGAAGACCAGCGCGGCGAGGAAGACCGCCGCGCGAAAGCCCGTCGCCTCCGGGATCCGCCGGATGAAGGGGGCGAGCAGAAACCGCCCCGCCGTCTGGAAGCCCCAGTAGAGCCCGATCCAAAACGCCCCCAGGGACCCCAGCGCGTCGAGGTGGTAGGCCCCCCAGTGCCCGGCGCTCGCCTCGAGGCCGACGTAGAGGAAGAAGAGCCCCATGAACCCGAGGGGGAGCCGGTCCCCGCCGGCGGCCTCCCGGGGCACCGGCGGCAACGGGCCGAGCCGGAAAAACCAGGTCGCGACCGCGAGGGCCAGCATCCCCACCAGGAAAAAGGGCGGCCCCACCCCGCCGAGCCCGCCCACCAGCCAGGGCCCGAGCATCGAGCCGAGGCCGAAGGCGGCGCTTTCCAGGTTGAAGGCCCAAAACCGCCGCTCGGCGAAGGCGGCGCCGGTGAGGACGAGCTGGGTCGTGTTGGCGAGGCCAAAGCCCACCCCCACCAGGGAAGCGAAGAAAAGCAGCGCAATGAAACCCGGGGCCAGCGCGATCCCGAGCGCCCCCACCGCCATCAGCAGGGGCCCGGCGGGAAGGAGGCGGGAAAACCCCAGCCGCTCGAGCAAAAAGGGCAGGGCGGCGGTGGCCAGGAGGTTCCCGAGAAAGTGCGCCCCCACCACCAGGCCGAGCACCCCCACCGGTATCCCGTAGCGGGCCTCGAAGGCGGGAAAGGCGGGGCCGTAGGTGGTCTGCACCAGGCCCACGAGGGCCCCGCCCGCGAGCAGGGCGTAAAGCAACCTAGCGGCGGCGCGCCTTTGCATGGCGCAGGAGGTCCTCGGCCTCCCAGGTGTTGACCACCCGCTCAGGGGCGATCCCCGCCTTATTGGCCACGAGCACCCCGAGCTCGACGTAGCCGAGCATCTCCCGGCTGTGGGCGTCGGGACCGATGGAGAAGAGAAGGCGGTCGCGGAAACGGAGCGCGAGCCGCCAGTCGAGGTCGAGCCGGGCCGGGCTCGCGTTCAGCTCGACGATCACGCCGGCCTCCGCCGCCGCCTCGAGCACCGCCTCCCAGTCCGCCCGGGCCCCCTCGCGCCT
>JALSJG010000230.1 GCA_026989475.1 Thermaceae bacterium
GGCTTCGCTCTCGGCGGTGGCGGTCTTTGGGTTTGCCCTCTTACCGAAGCTCTTCCAAAGCCCCCAGGCGGTGGCCGCCTTCGTGGCCCTGAACGCGCTCGGGGGGACGCTGGGTCGAAGCGCGGCCGGGGCGCTCGCGGAGGCCTTCGGGGTACGGGCGGCGCTCGCTTTGCTCGGGGCGCTTCCCCTTTTGCTCGTTCCCTTCTTCCTCTCCGGCCGGCTGCCCGCGCCGCCCGCCCCCGAGTGGCCCCGGCCCGCGCGGGCGATGCTGGTGGGGGGCGTGCTGCTATTTTCGAACCTCTTCCTGGCGAACCTCCTGCCCTACCGGCTGGAGGCGGCGGGGGTGAGCCTCGCCGGGATCGGGGCCTTCTACCTGGCCTATCTCGGCGGTCTCCTCGGCCCCTTCGTCGCCGGGCGACAGGGAAGCGGCGCCGCCCTTGGGCTCGCGCTCGGCGGGGCGGGGCTTTTGCTAACCCCGGCGGCCGGGCCCGGCTTCTTTCTCTTTCTCGCCGGGGTTTTCGGCCTCCATGCCCGCTTCGGCGAGGGGTTTGGCCGCAAGGGGGAGAGCCCGGCTTACGTGAGCGGGTACTACCTCGGGGGGATGCTCGCGGGGCTTTTGTATCCGCCCTTCCTCGCGCTGCCCTTCGCCGCCGCGGTGGGGCTCGCCGTGGCTTTGTTGCTCCTTGGCTACCGGTACAATCCCGGATAGTGAAGCGCCTGGTTTCTTGTCCGCAGGACTGCCCCGACGCTTGCCGGCTCCTCGTGACCGTGGAGGAGGGGCGGGTGGTGGCGGTGACCGGCGACCCCGACCACCCGGTGACCCGGGGGTTCGCCTGCGCCAAGACCACCCGCTACCCGGAGCGGCTTTACGCCGCGGACCGGCCCCTTTACCCCATGAGGCGGGTGGGGAAAAAGGGGGAGGGGCGTTTCGAGCGGGTCTCCTGGGAGGAGGCGCTGGACGCGATCGCCGCGCGGCTTCGCGAGATCCTCGACGCCTACGGCGGCGAGGCGGTGCTCCGCTACAACTACGCCGGGACCATGGGCCTCATCCAGGGGCGGCGGCCGCTCGTCTTCTTCCGGGCGATCGGGGCCAGCGAGCTCGACGAGACGATCTGCTCCGCCACCGGTGAGGCCGCCTGGGCGGCGATCTACGGGGCCGAAAAGCTCGGGGTGGACCCCGAGGACGTCCCCAAGGCACGGACGATCGTGCTTTGGGGGGCGAACGTGGTCTCCACCAATAGCCACCTGGTGCCCTTCTTGAAGGAGGCCCGGCGTCGGGGGGCGCGGATTTACGCGGTGGACGTCTACGAGAACCGGACCGCGCGCTTTGCCGACCGGTTTTTCCGGGTGCGGCCCGGAAGCGACGGGGTGCTGGCGATGGCGATCGCCGGCGAGCTCTTCCGGCGGGGGGCGGCGGACCTCGACTACCTTAGCCGCTACGTCGAGGGCTGGGAGCGTTTTCGCGAGGCGGCCCTCGGTTATTCCCTCGAGGATGGCGCGCGGGCAAGCGGGCTTTCGCTTTCGGAGCTCGAGGCGTTTGTCGAGGGGCTCATCGGGGGCGCGCCCCAGCTCTTCCGGGTGGGTTACGGGATGACCCGGCACGCCTCGGGCGGGGCGGCGATGATGGCGGTGCTCGCGCTTCCGGTGGTGCTCGGGGCCTGGCGGCGGGAGGGCGGCGGGGCGCTGCTTTCGACGAGCGGCGGATTCCGGCTCCATAAGGCCCGGCTCGAGGGCCTGCACTTTTGGAAAAACGCCCGCCCCAAGGGCTATTTCCGACCGAACCCTTACGCCCGCCACGTGAACCAGATCCAGCTCGGGCGGGCGCTCACCGCGCTCGATGATCCCCCGGTGAAGGCGCTCTTCGTTTTCAACGCGAACCCGGCGGCCACCGTTCCGAACGCGGGGCTCGTGCGCGAGGGCCTCTTGCGCGAGGACCTTTTCACCGTGGTGCTCGAGAACGCGATGAGCGATACCGCCCGCTACGCCGACTACCTGCTCCCCGCCACCCACCCCCTCGAGCACGCCGACCTCTACACCTCCTACGGGCACTACTGGCTCTCCTGGTCGGAGCCGGCAGCCCGTCCCCCGGGCGAGGCCCGGCCGAACACCTGGGTCTTCGCCGAGCTCGCAAGAAGGTTGGGCCTTTCCCTCCCTGAGCTCGAGGAGCCCCCGGAGAAGACGGCCCGGGAACTCCTCGACACCGCGCACCCCTATCTCGTGGGCCTGAGCTTCGAGCAGCTCATGGAAAAGGGGAGCGTGAAGCTCTCGCTTCCAAGGCCCTTTTTGCCCTACGCCCGGGGACGGCCGGACGGGGGCAAACTCAAGCTCCCGGTTCCCCCGGTCCGGCCCGGGACGCCGGAGCCCGGCTTTCCCTACCGGCTCCTCACCCCGCCCGCCCACCACTTTTTGAACACGAGCTTCGGGATGATTAAAAGCCTTCGCGCCGCCGAGGGGGGTGAGCCTTTGGTCTGGGTCCACCCCGAGGACGCCGGGCGGGAAGGCCTTTTAGACGGCGGCTACGCCGAGCTCGAAAGCCCTAGGGGCCGGATCGTCCGGCGGGTACGGGTGACCGAGGCGGTGCAGCCGGGGGTGCTGGTGCTCGAGGGCACTTGGCGGGCGGCCGACGCCCCCGACGGCAAGTCCGCGAACGAGCTCACCCCCGACGACGAAAGCGACCTGGGCGGGGGCTCGGCCTTCAACGAGACCTGGGTGCGAATCCGTCCCCTGGAATAGGATGAAGGCGTGCGGCGCAGCCTGATCTTCCTGTTGCTTTTCCTGCCGGCGCTGGCCTGGGGTCCGAAAGGGCATAAGGCGATCGTTCAGTACGCGATCTGGAACCTGCCCGAGGGGGAGCTCAAAGCCCTTCTTACCGGGTGGAGAGCGGAACTCAAGGACGCCTCCCTCGACCCCGATCGCCGGCGGAACCGGGTGCCCGGCGAGGCCCACCGCCACTTTTTTAGCAGCGAGCTCTACGAGCCCTGGCCCTTCCCGAGCTTCCCGATGCCGCTCGCCGAGGCCCGGGCGCGTTTCGGCGAGGCCACCGTGGAAAAAGCCGGGGTGCTCCCCTGGGCGATCGCAGCGAGCTACCGGGATCTGGTGGCGGCCTTTAAGCGCGGGGACAAGGCGGCGATCCTCCGCGCCGCCGGCGACCTCGCCCACTACCTCGGCGACGCCCACCAGCCGCTCCACACCACGCTCGACTTCGACGGCCAGTCCTGGCTAAACGGCGGGATCCACGCCCTCTTTGAGAGCACCCTGCTCGACGCCTACTTCGACGAAGCGGCCGATTACCGCCCCCGCCCCGCCCGGGTGGTGGACGAGGGGGCGCTCGCCCTCGCTTTTGCCGTCATCCGCGAGGACTACCCCCTGGTCCGCACCCTGAACGAGGAGCTTTGGAAGGTGAAAAGGCTTTATTCCGAGTTCGACCGGCGCTACTACCAGACCCTATGGCGGGGGCTTTTCGGCGAGGTCGCCCGGGTCCAGCTCCGGCGGGCGGGGGGGAGGCTCGCAAGCCTCTACCTTTCCGCCTGGGAGGAGTCGCACCGCTAGAAGCGAAAGGGGCCGGGACTTGCCCGGCCCCTTTGAACGCGGAAAAGGGCTTAGCCCTCAGCCTCCTCGAGCTCGAGCTCCTTCAAGAGATCGCCGTAAAGGTCGCCGAGCTTGACGCTCGCGGTCGAGGGGCTCGCCACGCTCGCGTCGTAGGTCTGGTAGGCGGCGGTGGCCCCGACCTCGGCCGGGCGCGGGCGCCGCTCGGCGCGGCCCTTGGCCTTGCCCTTTGGGGCCTTTTTCTTCTTCGGCTTTTTCTCCTCGGTGGGGACCGGGGGCTCGAGCAGGCGCTTTCTCGAGAGGGAGATCCGCTGCTCGGCGGGGTCGATCTGCAGGATCACCGCCTCGACCTCGTCCCCCTTCTTCACCACCGCGGCGGGGTTTTCGATCCGGGCGTGGTCGAGCTCGCTGACATGGATCAGCCCCTCGATGCCGGGCTCGATCTCGACGAAGACGCCAAAGGGGGTGATTCCGGTGACCTTGCCCTTGATGATCGTCCCCGGCGGGTACTTCTCGGGGAGCTCCTTCCAGGGGTCGGGCATGAGCTGGCGGAGGCCCAGCGAGAGCCGCTTCTCCTCGGGCTCGATCTTGAGGATGACGGCCTCGACCTCCTCGCCCTCCTTCACCACCTCGGAGGGGTGCTTGGGGCGCTTGGTCCAGCTCATCTCGCTGATGTGCACGAGGCCCTCAAGCCCCGGCTCCACCTCGACGAAGGCGCCGAAGGGGGTGAGGCCGACGACCTTGCCCTTGACCTTCTGCCCGACCTGGTACTTCTCGGCGACGACCTCCCAGGGGTTCGGGGTGGCCGCCTTGATCGAGAGGTTGACCCGCTCGCGCTCGGGGTCCACCGAGAGTACCTTGGCGCGGACGGTGTCGCCCTCCTTGACCACCTCGCGGGGATGGCTGAACCGCCCCCAGCTGAGCTCGCTCCGGTGCACCAACCCGTCCACCGGGCCCAGGTTGACGAAGGCCCCGAAGTCGGTGACCTCGACCACCTTGCCCTCGACGACCTGGCCGGGCTCGAGCTGCTCCAGGACCTCGCGCTTCTTGCGCTTTTCCTCCTCCTCGAGGAGGACGCGGCGTGAGAGGATGATCCGCCCCTTCTTGCGGGAGAGCTCGATGATCTTGACCGGGATGGGCTTGCCGACGAACTCGTCGAGGTTGACGTTGCGCTTTTGGTCCACCTGCGACGCCGGGAGGAAGGCCCGGAGCCCCTCCACGTAGGCGACGAGCCCGCCCTTGACCCGCTCGGCGGGGACCACCTCGATGGGCTCGCCCTTCTCGTAGAGCTCGGCGACCTTCTTCCACGCGCGGTCGGCCTCGACGCGTTTGCGCGAGAGCAGGATCTGCCCCTCGTCGGGGTCCACGCGGAGCACGTAGACCTCGACCTCGTCGCCCGGCTTTAAGAGGTTTTTGAGCTCTTCCTCGGGAAGCTCCTCGTTGGTGAGCTGGGCGAAGGGGATCAGACCCTCGACCTTGGTGCCCACGTCGACGGCCACGCCGTCGTGGCCGACGAACACCACCCGGCCCTTGATGATCTGCCCTTTACGGATCTCCTTGGAAAGCCGTGCTTCCGCCTCCTGGAGGGCCGCCTCCATGCTTAGGGGAGCGGCCTGGGTCTCGTTCCCGGCGGTTTCCGCCGGCGCTGGGGTCTTTTGGTCTTCCATCCGCCTGCTTCCTCCTTGCGCCGCGAAAGTTTAGCGGGTGGTGCTCCGACCCCCGCTTGGTCGTCGCCGCCTAGGCGGCCGGGTTTTTCGCGGCGTGCCCGATGGGCATACTCTTAGAGCTTAACACAGGCCAATGGGCCTGCCAAGGGCTAGGCGCCTTTCCAGAGGATGCGGCCGCAGGAGGGGCAGCGCACGAGCTTTTGCCCCTGGTAGACCTTTTGGGCCACGTGGGTGGGGAGCTGGACGCTGCAGGCCTCGCAGCGGAAGGCCTGTTTGTTTTCCCCGACCGGCACCATCCGGGCGAGCCCCACCCCCTTGCGGGCCCGGCGGATGGCCTCGTACTCCCGGAGCACCGCCTGGGGGATGGCCTTCGCCATCGCCTCCCGCTCGGCGCGCAGGGCCTCGTAGCTGGACTTGAGCTCGTGGATTCGGGCCTCGTTTTCGGCCTCGAGCCGCTCGAGCTCGGGCTTCAGCTCGGCGAGCTCGGCCTCGAGCTCCTGAATCGCCGCCTCCAGCCGCTCCATCTCCTCGATCAGGGGCAGGGTGAGCTCGGTGAGCTCGTCGATCCGGGTGGAGAGCTGCTGGATGCGGTTTTCGTACTGGGTGATCTCGCGGGCGCTCTCGGCCTGGAGTTGTTCCTCCTGGGCCTGGGTGCGTTTTTGGGTGAGGTCCTTGAGCTCGAGGTCGTTCTTCTCGTACTCCCTCCGGACCTGCTTGAGCTGCTCCTTGAGCTCGGTCAGGCGGTCGAGCCGCTCCTCCCACTTCTGCCGGAGCTCGGCGAGCTCGGGGGGGAGGCGTTTCATCTCGGCTTCGAGTTGGTCGAGTTCGAGATCCTTCGCTTGCAGCTGGTAAAGCTCGGCGAGGGCCGCGGCAACGTCCACGCCCCCCATCATAACCCTGCGACTCCCCTGGGACCGGGCAAACCGCGGGTATAGTGGCCGGTATGGGGATCAAGTCCGACCGCTGGATTCGGGCGATGGCCGCTCGGGGGATGATCGAGCCCTTCGAGGAACGGCTGGTGCGCGAGGGGGTGATCAGCTACGGCCTTTCCTCGTTCGGCTACGACCTCCGGGCGGCGCCGGAGTGGAAGGTCTTCACCGACGTGTACGGCGCGGTGGTGGACCCGAAGCGCTTCGACGAGCGGGCGTTCGTCTCCATCGAGGCCGACGAGGTGCTGATCCCCCCCAACTCCTTCGCCCTCACCCGCTCGATCGAGTACATCCGCATGCCGGAGAACGTGCTCGGGATCGCGCTCGGCAAGTCCACCTACGCCCGCTGCGGGATCGTGGTGCACGTCACGCCGCTGGAGCCCGGATGGGAGGGGCACGTCACCCTCGAGATCTCGAACACCACCCCCCTCCCCGCCCGGGTCTACGCCGGGGAGGGGATCGTCCAGATCGTCTTCTTCGAGGGCGAGCGGCCCGAGGTGACCTACGCCGACCGGCGGGGCAAGTACCAGGGCCAGCGCGGGGTCACCCTGCCCCGGGTGTAGCCGTGCGCCTGCTTCCCCCGCTTAGCCAGCAACCGGTGCGCCGGTTTGCCCGCCCGGAGTGGGTGCTAAAGCCCGGCCTTCGCTACTACGCCGCGATCGAGACCGAGGTGGGCCGCCTGCTCCTTTTCCTTTTCCCCGAGCACGCGCCCCGCACCGTGAACGCCTTCGTCTTCCTCGCCCGGCATCGGTTTTACGACGGGCTTTTCTGGCACCGGGTGGTGCCCGGCTACGTGGTCCAGACCGGCGACCCCACCGGGACCGGCGAGGGCCACGCGGGGTTTTTCTTCCCCCTGGAGACCGGTCCCGGTGCGTCCTACGACGACCTTGGCTGGGCGGGCATTGCCCGAAGAAAAGGGGATTTTCGGGGCAGCTCGCAGTTTTTCCTCACCCTCGCCCCGGCGACCAAGCTCGACTGCCGCTACACCCGCTTCGGCCGGGTGGTGGAGGGGCGGGACCTGCTTGCCCGGATCTCCGCGGGGGATCGGATCGCCCGCCTCGTGATCCTGGTGGAGGAGGCGTGAGGGTCGTCGTCTTCGACCTCGACGGCACCCTGGTGGACTCGATCGGGGAGATCCTGGAAAGTTTCTCCGCCACCGCGCGGGCCTTTGGCCTTCCCTTCGAGGAGGCCGCGGTCCGGGCGCTGATCGGGCGGCCGCTTCGGGAGACCTTCCGCCGTCTCTACCCCGGCGAGGACCCCGATCCCCTGGTGGCCTTCTACCGCGAGCACCACCTCGCCCACCTGGGGGAGCGGGCCCGGCCCTACCCCGGGGTGGAACGGGTGCTCGGGGAGCTCAGGGCCGCCGGCTTCCCCCTCGCGGTCGCCACCACCAAGCGCACCGCCACCGCCCGGCGCTTGCTCCTTCGGGTGGGGCTTTTTTCCTTCTTCGACCACGTCCAGGGCACCGACGGGGGGATGGCCCCGAAACCCGCCCCCGACGTGGTGGTGGCCGCCGCCCGCGCCGCCGGCGGCCGGCCCGGCTGGATGGTGGGGGACACCGCGCTCGACCTGCGAGCCGGGCGGGCGGCCGGGGCCCGGGTCTACGCCGTCACCTGGGGGGCGGGAAGCCCCGAGGCGCTCGCCGCCCTCGCCCCCGACCGGCTCGAGCCCACCCTCGACGCCCTGCCCGAGGCCCTCGGGCTTGCCCGTGCCAAGGGGAACGGGTAAACTCGCCGCTTATGAGGCTTATTGAGCGTGTCTTTGAAGGATTCCTCTGGTCGAGCCGCTGGTTGATGCTCCTCCCCGTGCTCTCCCTGCTGGCGGGGGCGTTTTACTTCGCGGCGACGGCGGTCGCCGACGTCGTCCAGGGCTTTGCCGCGCGCGGCCCCGAGGCGGTGACCCGGCTCGTACAGGCGCTGGATGCGAGCCTGCTCGCGGCCGTGTTCGTGATCTTCGCGCTCGGGCTTTACGAGCTCTTCCTTTCCCCTTTAGAGGTGAAAAACGGGGTCTTTTCCCGGGTGCTCGAGGTCCTCGACCTCGACGACCTCAAGGCCAAGCTCGGCAAGGTCGTGATCATGCTCTTGGTGGTGAAGTTCTTCGAGAAGGTCCAGTTCCTCGAGCCCAAGACCCCCCTCGACGTGCTGATCTTCGCCGCCTCGATCGGGCTGCTCGCGGCGGCGCTCTGGCTGATCCGGGAGCGGGAAGGTTAGGTTTATATTCCGGCGCTCAGCTTCATTGACACCAAGAAGAAAAGAAGGTAGACTCGCAAATAGCAAGGGAGGCGTCAGCCTATGAAGAAACGAAAGAGCAAGCTTACCGCCGAGGAGCTCGAGAAAAAACACCAGGTCGCCCTGAATACCTTCGTGCGCGAGGTCTGGGGCGAGATCCCCGCCGAGGCCGAGGTCAAGCTCAAAAGCCTCAAGGCCTGGGGCTTCGATCTCGTCTTCGGGCTCCGGGGCGGCGAGGAGGCGGTCTTCGTCTCCGAGACTGAGAAGGGCCGCGAGGTCGGGGACGTCTACGAGGAGGCGGGGGAGACCTTCGAGGTCCGCGAGATCGTGAAGGAACTGCCCAAGGGGGCAAAGCTCTTGATCCGGGTCGCGCTCGAGGAGCGCCGCGGGGTGATCCGCGCCTACTACCGTTCGGCCCGCGGCGAGGAGACCGAGCTCTTCGTGCTTCCGGCGGCCGAGCTTTTGCTCGCCTACTTCAAAAAGCGGGGCTTTGGCAAGCTGCTCGAGGCCTTCCACTCCTCGGGCCTTACCACCGAGTTCATCCAGAAAAACGGCGAGGCCGGCCGGGCCTACCCCTTCGAGGCGCTTCCCCCGAAGATGCGCCGGGCGCTCCGGGAGGCCCGGGACGTGCTCAGGAAACACGCCGGCGTGGGCCGCTTCACCCTGGTCTACTTTGGCAAAAACAAGGACGACGAGGACCGCTACGTGGTCACCTGGCTCCTTCCCACCATCCGGCTTTTCGACGTGGACGTGGCCGAGCACGTGGACAAGCTGCTCGCCGCGCTCGACTAAAGGAGGTTCGAGGATGGTCATCACCAAGAAACACGCGATCGCCCTGGAAAAGCTTCTGGCCGACGAGGAGGCGGGCAAGCCCTACACCCCGGTGGAGGAGGTGGACGAGGACACCTTCGACGAGCTCGAGATGATGGGGCTCGCCCGCTATCAGAGCCCGGTGAAGATCGTGCCCACCTACCTCGGGCGTGAGCTCGCCTACCTGCTCCGGGAGCTCTACCGGCAGGGGCCGAAGCCCTACGCCGAGGACGAGGAGGAGGTGGGCGGCGACCTGGTGATCCTCGAGGGCCGGGGCCTTGCGGCTCCTGAAGATTGGGAGGAGGGCTGGCGGTGGCTCGGCACCGAGGTGATCGCCATGCTGGACGCCGCTGATCGGGCCGGGCGCGTCGGCCCCAAGGCCGAGGGTCCCCTCATGGAGCGGGGGCTTGCGGTGCGGGTGCGCGACCGGGAGAAGAAGGCCGAGTACCTCACCCTCTCCGACGCGGGGCGGCGGGTGCTCGAGCTCTACCGCGCCGCCGAGCCCGGGCTTGAGATCTCCGCCGAGCTCGCCGAGGTGATCCGCAAGGTGCCGGTGGGCCCGGCGCCGGCCTCCGAGCTCCCCACCGGGAGCCACGAGGAGCACATGCTCGAGGCGATGCGGCTCATCGCCTACTCGGTGCCGGCTTCCGACGTCTACGCCTTCACCGCGCTCGGGCAGGCGGTGAAGCGGGCGCTCATGCTCGGGGGGTTCGGCACCGGCGACGTGCTCACCTCCGATATCCTCTGGGCCCTCGCCGATTACGCCGACCGCGGCGAGGCCACCGAGGCGGCGCTCGCCACCCTGCAGGCCCTCGGCTACGTGGGTCCCTCGGGGGAGCTTCTTCCCGCCGGGGAGTGGGCGCTTGAAGCGCTCCGGCTCTACACCGAAGGGGCGCGGCCCGACGTGTGGTCGTTTGCCATCGAGGCCGAGGAGGCCGAGGTCCTGAAGACGATCGCCGCGCTTTGGAAGAAGGCCGAGCAAAACCC
The DNA here is from genome assembly GCA_026989475.1 of Thermaceae bacterium. Lineage (GTDB taxonomy): Bacteria > Deinococcota > Deinococci > Deinococcales > Marinithermaceae > WFXV01. The sequence goes on from JALSJG010000230.1 coordinate 10,168, forward strand.
CGAGGAGGTCCCCACCTTCGAGCGGCTCCGCCGGGAGATGGTGGACCGCAAGGTCAAGGAATACAAGGCCCTGGTAGAGAAGTACGGCCGCCGGCTCGACGAGCTTCCCAAGAAAAAGCAGGAGATCGCGAAGAAGTTCGCCGAGGCCAAGGACCTCGCCAAGTGGTACGAAGAGAACTTCGACCTCCGCGAGGCGCTCATGAGCCTCGAGTCCTTCCAGCTCGTCGAGAGCACGGTGGACGAGAAGGGCCGCGAGGTCTTCCGCCTCACCGAGCTCGGCGAGCAGGTCCGGGCCGACCAGGAGCGGGCCGAGCGCGACGTGCCCTCGGTGGCGGTGAAGGCGATCACGATGACCCGGAAGACCTTTAGCGCCCCGGGGCTCGAGTGGTACCAGGCGGGGCGCGAGGCGGGGCTGCTAGGCACCGGCGAGCCCACCGAGTCGGGCTACCTCTACGCCCACCTCGCCGAGCACGTCCGGCGCAGCCCCCACCTCTCGAAGTACGAGCTCCTCGTCTTCCACAAGATCCCCGCCCGGGGCATGACCGAGGAGGAGCTCTACGAGGCCCTTCGGGGCAAGCTCGACCGCGAGCGAATCCGCTGGGCGCTGGAGAAACTCGAGGCCCGCCACCTGATCGAGATCCTCCCCGACGGCAACATCGTCGAGACCGAGGCGGGCGAGCTCCTCGACCGGGCGCTTGCGGGCGTGCCGGAGGGCTTTGGCAACCCGGTGACCCCGCTCGTGGTCCGGCTCCTCCGGGCGCTCCGCGAGGTGGGCACCCTCTACGTCAAGGAAAAGCGGGTGCG
>JALSJG010000231.1 GCA_026989475.1 Thermaceae bacterium
CCTCATAGCCCTGCATCTTGAGGAAGCGGGCCAGGGCGTCCCCCATGGTGTAGTTCTTGAGGTGGCCCATGTGGAGGTCGCCGGAGGGGTAGGGGAACATCTCGAGCACGTAGAACTTCTTCCCCTCTTCCTTCGCCTTCATCAGGCCGATTTCGTTCCAGTAGCGCTGCCACTTGGGCTCGATCGCGTGGGGATTGTACTTCTCCATGACCACCTCGCAGCATGCTAGTATACGCTGGAAACCCCGATCGCCTTACAGCCCCAACCCCTTCTCCCGCCTAGAGTGGAGGGCGAAGGGGGGACCATGGACCGGAGGAAGCTGCTTGCCCTCGGCCTCTTGGGCCTTTGGGGATCGGCCGGGGCGCGGGTAGGCAATACCCGCCCCCTTAACCAGGGGCTTCGCTTTGGCCTGCTTACCGCCAAGCTGATCCACCGTCGTGGCCTCGACCGGGTGGTCGCCGTTCCGCTCGAGGATAGCCATATCTGCTTCGCGGTGGCAGGGGCAGTGGCGGCGAGTCTCCGTGCGCTTGGAAGGGAAGCCTGGGTCATCGAGGGTGGACCCGGGCTTGGCGACGAGATCGCCGCCGTCCTACCCGATACGATCTACCTCGCCCACTTTGGCGGTCTGCCCGATCCGGTGGTCCAGCAGGGGCTCGAAGGGGACCTGGCCCAGCTCATCGAGAGCGCCGAACCCGCGGCCCTCGTCCTCCACTGGCCCACGCTCACGCGGGGTTATTTCGAGAAGGCGCTCTTCGCGGTGGAGGGGGCGCTGGAATGGGTCGAGGGTCGGGCGACCTACGCCGCGATCAACGACGGACGCCGGGCGGTGATGAAGCAACTCGTAGACCCCCTGGCCTTTCTTTGGGAAGAGGTGGACGCGCTTCCGCTCGAGGAATGGGATCCCCTTACCCGGCACCGGGCACGTCTTAACCGAAGCTGAACAACGGAATGCTTCGCTGGGTTGGGACGGGAAGATGCTGGACCTGGCCACCATCGGCTCCGGCGCGGCCGGGGTGGCGGCCCTCGAGGCCCGAACCCGGGGTACCCGGGTGGCGGTGGTCGAGGCCGGCGCCGTCGGCGGCACCTGCGTCAACGTCGGCTGCGTCCCCTCCAAGACCCTGCTCCAGGCGGGGGAGGCGGCCCACCGGGCGGCCCAGCCCCGGGTACCCGGGGTGCGGTCCGGGGGCGTGGAGGTCAACTTTGCCGGGGTGGCCAGCGCCCGCGACCGGCCGGTCCAAACCCCGCGAAAGGCCAAGTACGCCGACGTCCTCGCCGCCGCCGGCGTCGAGCTGATCCAGGAGCGGGCGCGGTTTTTGGACCCGGAGACGCTGGCGGTGGACGGCGAGCCGCCCTTGGCCCGGGCCTACCTCCTTGCGACCGGGGCCGGGGCCCACTTGCCCCCGATCCCGGGGCTAAAGGAGAGCCGGCCCTGGACCTGCCTCGAGGCCACCACCTCCCACGCGCTTCCCGAAAGCCTCCTGGTAATCGGGGGCGGGGCGGTGGGGCTGGAGCTGGTCCAGGCCTACCACCGGCTGGGGAGCCGGG
>JALSJG010000232.1 GCA_026989475.1 Thermaceae bacterium
GCGAGCCGCTACTGGGAGGTGGACGTGGTGAACGAACCCCTCGAGGCCAAGAACGGGTGGATGTCCGTACCCGAGGGCCCGGGGATCGGGGTCAGCCTGAACCGAAAGGCGGTCGCCAGCTTTATGACTACGCACACCCGCCTGAAAGAGCCGCTATAATAACGGAGCACGAGCGAAGTACGACTAGGAGGGATGCTTATGATACAAACGGTTAGGAAAACTTGGATTGCGATCGCCCTTACCCTCGGTCTGGCCCTGGCAGGACCGCAGGACAACAGCCTGGTCGTAGGTGCTTCCCAGGAACCTCGGGTCCTCGGTGACTTCTGGAACTTCATCACCGCCCAGGCCATCGCGAGCGAGATCGAGAATCTCCTGTGGGCAGGGCTCGAGTTCATCGACCAGGACGGCAACGACCAGCCGCTCCTCGCCACCGAGGTCCCCACGGTGCAAAACGGGCGGGTTAAGGTCACCGATATCGGGGATGGCAAGAAACGGCTCGAGATCCACTACACGCTCCGGGACGACATCTACTGGTCGGATGGAACCCCGATCACGTCCAAGGACGCGGCCTTCTGGTTCGAAGTGGGCAAGCACCCCGGCGCCCCCTTGCAAGATCCCACTTACTGGGAGCGGCTCAAGGAAGTGCGCGTTATTGACGACAAGAATTTCGTGGTCGTCTTCGAGCCCGCGTTCTTCTACGACCTCGTGGGATCCGCGATCGGACTCGCTCCCGAACACGTGATGCGCGAAGCGTGGGAGGCCACCAAGGCCGAGATCGCTAAGCTTGACCTCAAGAAGGACGCCCAGAAGGTTACCGACCTCTACCACAAGTTCATCTCTTCCTTCGCTTCGCCCAAGGCGCTCAACCAGGGCAAGCAGGTCTTCTCGGGGCCGTTCACGGTCCGGCGCTGGGTTCCGAACAGCTCGCTCGAGCTCATTCGCAACCCCAAGTTCCACATCGAGCCACCGGGTGGTGCGGACAAGTACGTGCAAAAGGTGGTCTACCGCTTTATCCAGGACACCAACGCATTGCTGGTCGCGATCCTTGGTGGCGCGATCGACGCGACCTCCTCGGTGGCCCTCACCTTCGACCAAGCCCGCGCCCCGCAACTCACCCGCAGGGCCGAAGGCCGCTTCGACATCTGGATGGTCCCGGGGGTGATCTGGGAGCACATCGAGGTCAATAAGTTCACCAACGTCCAGTCGGTTCGCGACCTCATGCTCGACAAAAAGGAGACCCGCCAGGCGCTCACCTACGCGATGAACCGCCAGGGCCTGGTGGAAGCCTTCTTCCAGGGCCTGCAACCGGTCGCCGACACCTGGGTGCACTTCCAGGACCCCAACGCCAACCCCAACGTTCGCAAGTACCCCTACGATCCTGAAAAAGCGAAGGCGATCCTGGCCGAGCTGGGCTGGAAAGACCTCGACGGCGACGGCTACCTCGAGCGCAAGACCGAAGACGGGCGCACCGTCAAGTTCGAGATCGAGTACGTCACCACCGCCGGCAACCGCATCCGGGAGCGGACCCAGGTCTTCTTCCAAAACGACCTGAAGAAGGTGGGCATCAAGGTCAAGATCAACAACGCCCCCTCGGCGGTGGTCTTTTCCCACGACTTCTTCTCCAAGGCCTACGACGGGAGCTGGAAGGGGCTTTTCGAGTTCGCCTGGCTCTTCGGCATCGTCGACGACGCCTCGGTCTTTACCTGCAACGACCTGATCACCGGCGCGAACCTCGTACCCACCCCGGACAACAACTACTCCGGCGTGAACTTCGGCTGGTGCAACGACGAGTTCGACAAGCTCCGGGCCCAGGCGATGGTCGAGTTCGACGCCGAAAAGCGCAAGCAGCTCTGGCATCGGATGCAGGAGATCTGGGCCGAGGAGCTCCCCGCGATCCCGCTCTACTGGCGCTCGAACCCCTACGTAATCAAGAAGGGCCTGGTGAACTTCATCTCCTCGACCTACCACGGCAGCTTCGGCTACCCCACCACCCAGGGCTGGCTGATCGGCTGGGAGCAAAACGGCGCCCAGAAGATCTACGATCAGGCCGACTACGCCACCCCGGTCCGGTAGGGGGGTTTGACGACCCGAGGGGGCCAACTCGGCCCCCTCGTTTTCTGGTAGATTCTTAAAGCGATGCTCGCGTACACCCTCAGGCGCGTCCTCCAGATCGTGCCGCTCCTCTTCTTCATCTCCCTGGTGGTCTATGCGCTGGTGGCACTGCAACCCGGCGATCCCCTGGAGGCGTTGATCTTCGCCAACCCTCGCATTACCCAGGAGGAGATCGAGGAACTCAAAAAGGCCTACGGCCTTGACCAGCCCATCCACATCCGCTACTTCAAGTGGCTCGGGCTCGCCCTTCAGGGCGACTTCGGGCTTTCGCGAACCTACGCCATCCCCGCCACCGAGTTCATCTTCCAGCAACGCCTGCCGATGACCCTGCTCCTCTCGGGAACGGCCTTTCTGCTCGCGGTGGTGATCGCGATCCCTATCGGCGTGTACTCCGCCCTCCGCAAGTACTCCCTCGCCGACTACGTGATCACCTTCCTCGCGTTCGTGGGGTACTCCACACCGGTCTTCTGGCTCGGGATCATGCTCCTGCTCATCTTCGCCGTCTGGCTCCCCGAGCTCCTCGGCCGCACCGAACCGATCTTCCCCCCCGGGGGCTACGTCACCCCGGGCCTGGACCCCGCCGAGGTGGGTTTTTGGCCCTACCTGAAAGACCGGATCTGGCACCTGGTACTGCCCGCCTTCACCCTCTCGGTGATCTCGATGGCCAGCTGGACGCGATTCATGCGAGCTTCGATGCTCGAGGTCCTCTCCCAGGACTACGTGCGTACCGCCCGCGCCAAGGGGCTGCCCGAGCGGGTGGTGGTCTACAAGCACGCGCTCCGTAACGCGTTGATCCCGATCGTCACCCTGATGGGCCTGGCCATCCCCGGCCTTTTCTCGGGGGCGGTGCTTACCGAGACGATCTTTTCCTGGCCGGGCATGGGGCGCGCGCTCTTCGACGCGCTGGTGGAAAAGGACTACAACGTCGCCATGACCGCGCTCGTCTTTCTGGCTCTGCTGACCGCCGTGTTCAACCTGCTCGCGGACCTCGCCTACGCGGTCGTGGACCCGCGGATCCGGTACCGTTAGGGGCGAGCCATGGCCCAAAACCGCATCGAAACCCCGTGGACGCTCGCCTGGCGCCGCTTCCGGCGTCACCGCATGGCGATCTTCTCCCTCGGCATCATCATTCTGCTCGTGGCGCTTGCGCTTTCCGCCCCGCTTTTGGTGCGGCTCGGCTGGATTCCGGATCCGAATCTTCAACCCGAGGGCCCGAACCTCGCCGCCAGCTACTTCCTCCCCCCGGGAACACCGGGGCACCCCCTGGGGACCGACGAGCTCGGCCGTGACGTGCTCTCCCGGCTCATCTACGGGGGGCGGATCTCCCTTTTGGTGGGTTTCACGGTGGCCCTCTCCAGCGTGTTGATCGGTACCCTGGTGGGCGCGATCGCGGGTTACTTCGCCGGTCGCGCCTTCCTCTTTTTCGCCGGACCCGCCTCGCCAACCTACCGCGAGCTGCTGGGCCGGGGCGGGCTCGCCGTCGTGCTCCTTTCGCTCGTGGGGCTCGGGACCGCCCTCTACCTCTTCTACCGGACCGAGCCCGGCACCGCCCTGCTCGGCTTTGCCGGGGCGCTCCTCGCCGCCTACCTCCTCAACCGGCTCCCGGGTCTCGGGGAGAAGCTCGCCCGAGCCCTCTGGTACGGCTTCTCCTGGGCCCTGCTCCTCGGCTTCGCGGGCCTGATCGTCGACGTGGCCCGCACGCTGGCGGAGCCTGGCATGGCCCGGGGCGACCTCTCCCCGATCGAGCTCGCCGGCTACTACCTCGCCCACCTGGGCGCCCTGGCCCTCCTCGCCTTCGGGGTGGTGGGACGGATCGCCCTGGACGTGGACGTGGTGATCAGCCGGATCATCGACTTCATGCTCTCCCTTCCCGGATTGCCCATCCTGCTCGTGCTCTCGGCCTTCATGCGCAATCCCGAATCGGCCCTGGGCAAGCTGACCGCTTCGCTTTTCGGGGAGGCGGCGAGCGTGGCGATCATCATCCTGATCCTGGTGGTCTTTGGCTGGATCACCACCGCCCGCATCGTGCGGGGGCTCATCCTCTCCCTCCGCGAGCAAGAATTCACCCTGGCGGCCCAGGCCCTGGGGGTGAGCGAGACCCGGATCGTCTTCCGCCATCTGGTCCCCAACGCCATCGCACCGATCATCGTGGACGCCACGCTCCAGGTAGGCCTTGCCATCCTGGTGGAGGCCGGCCTTTCCTTCCTCGGCTTCGGGATCCAGCCCCCCGTGGCCACCTGGGGGAACATGCTCACCGGAGCCCAGGACTACATCTTCTACGCCCCCCACCTGGCGATCTTCCCCGGACTCGCCATCCTGCTTACGGTGCTCGCCTTTAACTACGTCGGCGACGGATTAAGAGACGCCCTCGACCCCCGAAGCCGGGTCTAGCGCAGGGGTGGAGCATGCTGGTCTACGCCATCCGGAGAGTCTTGCAACTGCCCATCGTGCTCTTCGTGGTCTCGGTGGTGATCGTCGGGCTGCTCCAGTTCCTGCCCCCGACGGCGCGGGCTGCCGCCTACGTGAAGAGCGAGCAGCAGCTCGCCCACATCGACGAGATCATCAAGCAGTACAACCTGGACGCGCCCTTTTACGTGCAGTACTGGACCTGGCTGAAAAACGCCCTGAAGGGGAACCTGGGGTTTTCCCGGGTGGATAAGAAGCCGGTGCTGGAAGCCATCGCCACCCGGCTCCCGGTCTCCGCCGAGCTCGTGCTCTACGCCTTCTTGCCCACGCTGCTCTTTTCCATCTGGCTGGGGACGCTCGCCGCCATCCACCGGGACCGTTTCCTGGACCAGCTGATCCGGGTACTCGCGGTGGTCTTCTGGTCGCTGCCCACCTTCGTTTTGGGCATCGCGCTCGTGGCCGTCGTCTACGGCTACCTCAAACTCTTCGGCATCGGCCGGCTGCCCCCGGACCTGATCATCCAGCTCGCCCAGCAGGCGAACGCCGGGGAGTTCCGCTACTACACCGGGCTGCTTTCCCTCGACGGGCTCCTAAACGGCCGGCTCGACGTAACCCTCGCCGCGCTCAAGCACCTCGTGCTCCCCACCATCACCCTGATCCTGGTGCTCGGCGCCCAGATCGTGCGGGTAATGCGCTCCTCGATGCTCGACGAGCTGGGCAAGGATTACGTGCGTACCGCCCGGGCCAAGGGCCTGCCGGAAAAGGTCGTCCACTACAAGCACGCCCGCCGCAACGCCCTGATCCCGGTGATCACCCTCGCCGGGCTGATGTTCGCCTTCATGCTGAACGGCGTGGTGATCACCGAGACGATCTTCAACCTCCCGGGCCTCGGTCAGTGGGCGGCGGCGGCGGCGGTCCAGCTGGACCAGCCCTCGATTCTTGGGTTCGCCCTCTTTACCGCCCTGATCGTCGCCCTTGCCAACATCGCGGTGGACGTGCTCTACGCCCTGGTGGACCCGCGGATCCGCTACGAGTGAGGAGGCCATGGCCGAAGCGACCCTCTTAAAACCCAGACGCGAGTCCTTCTGGCGCTCCCGCGCCTGGCGGCGGTTCCGCCGCAACCCACTGGCGATCGTCGGCACGCTGATCGTGCTCTTTTTCATGCTGGTGGCGATCTTCGCCCCCGCCCTCACCGCCGACCGCATGGGTCGAAGCTGCCTCCGCGACCTGGGCGTGAAGCGCACCGAGGCGGTCAGAGTACTCAGGAACCCGCTTTCCCCCAAGTTCTGGCAGGCGACCCTCCACCCCCCGGCTTCCTGCTACAAGATCCCCCGGAAGGGCTACTCGCCAATCCCCAAGCACCCCTCCAAGAAGTACCCGCTCGGCCTCTCGGGGGGCGGCTACGACATCCTCTACGGGCTGATCTGGGGCGCCCGGAGCGCCTTCTACGTGGGCATCCTGGTGATCGGCGTCGCACTTTTGATCGGTATCTTAATCGGGGGGCTCACCGGCTACCTGGGCGGCTGGGTGGACCACGCGCTGATGCGCTTCACCGACGCGGTCTACGCCTTCCCCGGCCTGGTCCTGGTGATGGTGGCGGTAACCATCTTCGGCCGCAGCCTTACCACGATCATGCTGGCGATCGCGATCGTCAGCTGGCCCACCTACGCCCGGATGCTCCGGGGGAACATCCTGAAGGTCAAGGCCCAGGACTTCGTGGACGCGGCCCGGGCGCTCGGCGCGGGTCCCTTGCGTATCTTCTTCAAGCACGTGCTCCCCAACGCCATCGGGCCCCTGATCATCCTGGCGAGCCTCGACATCGGCTCGATCGTGCTCTCGGTGGCGGCCCTGAGCTTTCTGGGCCTCGGCCCCGAGATCGGGTTCGCCGACTGGGGGCAGATGGTGAACTTCGCCCGCAACTGGATCGTGGGGCCGCCGGGCGAGCCCCTCAAGTACTGGTACACCTGGGTCTGGCCGGGGCTTGCCATCGCGCTCTTCGTACTCGGGTGGAACCTGCTCGGGGACGCGGTACGCGACGCGCTTGACCCGCGCAGCTAGCCCGCGTGTCGGGAAGCCCTGTTATACTCAACCTCGTACGCAAGGATACGGGAGGTGATTATGAGAAGGAAAATTGGCATTCTGGCGACGCTTTCGCTCCTGCTCGGGGTCGCCCTGGCGGCGGTTCCGAAGGACACCTACGTCTACATGACCTTCGGCGACATCGACACCCTCGACCCCGCGCAGGCCTACGACACCGCCTCGCTGCACATCATCGAGAACGTCTACGAGACCCTTTACACCTACAAGAAGGACTCCCTCACCGAGTACGAGCCGCTGCTCGCCACCAGCTACGAGATCAAGGACGGCGGCAAGACCTACATCTTCCACCTCCGCAAAGGGGTTCAGTTCCACTCCGGCAACCCGATGACCTGCCGGGACGCCGAGTACTCGTTCGAGCGCATCCTGGTGACGAACCCCGGCGACGGGCCCGGATGGTTCTTCGCCGAGAGCCTGATCGGCTACGACTCGAACGCAAAGAGCGCCCTCGGCGAGAACGCCTCGCAGGAGGCGTACGACCAGTACTGGGAGCTCATCGACAAGAGCGTCGAGTGCGACGACCTCTACACCCTCCGCTTCACCCTGGTGAAGCCCGACCCCAGCTTCTTTGCCAAGCTGCTCTACGCCGGCGCCGCGATCATCGACTCCAAGTGGGCGATTCAAAACGGCGAGTGGAGCGGCACCAAGAAGGACTGGCTCGACTGGGCGGGCAAGGACCTCCGCCAGGGCTTCCTCCACAAAAACATGTCGGGCACCGGCCCCTACAAGCTCGTCAAGTGGGACGGCGAGAACGTGGTGGCCGAGGCCTTCGACAAGTACTGGGGCGAAAAGCCCAAGATCAAGCGGGTGCTCGTTCAGATCGTCAAGGAGCAGGCCACCCGGCTTGAGGCCCTAAAGCGCGGCGACGCCGACCGGGTGACGGTGAACGACTGGGCCACGGTCGAGTCGCAGGTGCGGGGCCTGCCCGGGGTGAAGGTCTGGAGCGACCCGAACTGGGCGCCCGCCGGGGCCGGGGTGATCTTCTTCAACTTCAAGGTCGAGGGCGAGGACAACCCCTACATCGGCAAGAACACGCCGCGCGACCTCTTCAGCGACCTCAACGTCCGCAGGGCGTTCGCCCACCTGGTGGACCAGGAAGCGTTGATCGAGGAGATCTTCCTGGGCCACGGCGTCAAGCTCACCATGGCCCTGCCGCCCTCGTTCCTCGGCTACGACCCCACCATCCCGATCTACGAGTTCGACCCCGACAAGGCCGAGGCCTACTTTAAGAAGGCCTTCGGCGGCAAGCTCTGGGACGAGGGGTTTGAGATCACCATCACCTACAACCAGGGCAACACCTTCCGCCAGACCATCGCCGAGATGCTGAAGGCCAACGTCGAGGCGATCAACCCCAAGTTCAGGGTCAACGTACGCGGCCTGCAGTGGCCCGACTACCTGCGGAGCGCCCGGAACAAACTTCTGCCCATCTGGCCGCTCGGCTGGATCGCCGACTACGCCGACCCCGACAACTTCATCCACCCCTTCTACCACTCGAAGGGCGCGCTCGCGAAGCGGCAGAACCTGAAGATCCCCGAGCTCGATCGTCTGATCGAGGAGGCCCGGGCCACCGTGGATCCCGAGAAGCGGGCCGAGATCTACAAGAAGATCGGGCGGCTCGCCCACGACCTGGCAGTGAACGTGCCGCTGCCCTCGCAGTCGCCCTTCATCGTCACCCGGGACAACTTAAAGGGCGTCTACTACAACCCAATGCGCTCAGGGACCTTCCTCTGGAAGGACATCTACAAGGAGTAAGGGCGAAAAGGCCCGCTTGCCCCGGGGCCCTAAGGCCCCGGGGTTTTTAGTAAGAGCGCTTTTGGAGCTTCAGACCCATGGCGGCGAGCCAGTCGACCAGATATCCCACCGCGTGCCGCACCCCGGGGGTGACGAGGGGGTCGCCGAAGCGCTTGAGCCCGGCGTAGAGGCCGTGGGCGCTCGGGCGGAGCTCGAGGAGGAGTTCTTGGATGAGCTCGAGCTCAGGCTCCTCCACCCGCAAAAGGAAGTAGTACCCCTCGGGAAGGCGCCGGGTGAGCTCGAGAAAGATCGCGTGCCCGCCGGGGAAGGCGTGGACCTTCTTTTCGAAGTCCCGGATCTCGGGAAGCGGGCCTTCGAGGATCGCGTGGGGCATCTCGTCCTCCTTTCGAAGCGGCGGAAAGGCCTCGCGGGCCTCGGCCGCCTTGGCAAAGACCGCGTGATAGAACCGGCGACCACGTTTTTTCCATTTCTCGGCGTACTTGGTGGTAAGCACCTCGGGGGGCGGGGGCAGGGTCCGGACCTCGAAAAGGCCGCTTTTCCTTCCCTCCTCAAGCGCGAAGGCGAAATAGTCGGGGTGGTCCGTGGTCAAGAAAAGCGCGCCCCCATCCGCCAGCCGGGTCGAGAGCAGGCGGAAAAAGGGCACCTGCAAAAGCCGCCGCCCGGCGTGGCGGCTTTTCGGCCAGGGGTCGGGGAAGTTGACGTAGACCCGGGAAAGGGCCCGGGGGGGTACCAGGTTTCGAAGGGCGAACCCGGCCATCCCCTTAAAGAGCCGGACCGGCTCGACCCCCTCGCGGCGAAGCCGCCGGAGCGCCCGCACCACGCTGGCCCCGGCAGCCTCGACCCCGAGGAGGTTCCACTCGGGGTGCGCTCGGGCGAGGGTGACCAGAAACCGCCCGTCCCCGAAACCGATCTCGAGCACAAGCGGCCCCTCCCGCCCGAAGGTGGCGGCGGGGTCGATGGGAAAGCGGAGCTCGGCGAAGCGAAGCAGACGCGCCATGCGTCCTGTAGCATACCGGCATGCGGGCGCTCCTTTTGCGCTGGCTCGTGAACACGCTCGCCCTTTGGGTGGTGAGCGAGCTCTACGCGGGCGTCTACTTCGCACCCGAAAGCGGTCTCGACGACTACCTGGTGGCGGGGCTGGTGCTCGGCCTGGCAAACGCCCTCATCCGCCCCGTTTTGCTCCTCCTGACCCTTCCTTTCAACCTCCTGACGCTCGGGCTTTTCACCCTGGTGGTGAACGCCCTCGTGCTCTGGCTCGTGGCCTTCGCCACCGCGCTCGAGGTCCGGGGCTTTACCGGCGCCCTCATCGGCGCCCTTCTCCTCGCGCTCGTCTCCTTCGCCCTTAACCTCCTTATCAAGGAGGACGCGTAGGCTAAAGGCGCCATGGCCACGCGTTCGCCCGCCCTCCTGCGCAGCGTCGCCCTGCCCGCCGAGCACGGCGGCTGGGGCTTCACCCTCGAGCCCATCCTGCTCGGCCTCGCCCTCGCCCCGAGCCTGGCCGGGCTCGGGGTGGGCGTGATGGGGCTTTTCGCCTTCCTCGCCCACCACCCGGTCAAGCTCACGCTCTCCGACCTGCGCCGGGGCCACCGCTACCCCCGCACCCTGCTCGCCCTCAAGGTGGGAGGGTTTTACGTGCTGCTTTCAAGCCTAGGCCTCGCCCTCGCCCTTTTAAGCGCCAAGGCGCCCTTTCTCCTGCCGCTATTCCTCGGGCTTCCGATGGCGTTTTTGAAGGTCGGGCTCGACGCCGCCGGACGCGGCCGGAGCTTCGTCGGCGAGATGGCCGGGGCGCTCGGGGCCGCCACCCTGGCCCCGGCGGCGGTGCTCGCGGGGGGCGGGAGCCCGGAGTGGGCGCTTGGGGGCTGGCTCGTGCTCGCGCTCCGGGCGCTGGTCTCGATCCGCTACGCCCGGGCGGCGGTGCGCCGGGCACGGGGGCTTCCGGTGAGCCTGGCCTCGATGGCCGCCACCGGCGTCCTCGGCACCCTGCTCGCCGTGCTCTTCGCCTGGCAGGGCTGGATCCCCTGGCTGGGCGCGGCGGCGATCGCGGCGCTCTCGGTCTACGCCCTCTTCATGCTCCGCCGGCCCCCGATTCCCGCCCGGAAGGTGGGCTGGGGCCAGATGTTCTGGGGCTGGGCCACGGTTCTGCTGGTCGCGGCCGGCTACCGACTCGGGCTTTAGAAGGTGAGCACCCGGTAGCCCTCGGCCTGGTAGCCGACCAGGCCGGGGTGGCCCTCGTACGGGTCGAGGAGGGTCTGCCCCAAATAGGATGGCAACACTGGATTCACACAGGCGCCGTAGCGTAGTTAAGCCCATTGCAGGCGCTGTGCTTAAAGCATCGAGGAAATCAAGTTGCCTCGCCCAAAGGGGGCTTGTGCCCTTGAGCCGTTCTGCATCCAATACAAGATTGTTTTCAGGTTGCTTGAGTACATCAACAATATCCTCAACAGTGTGTGCGCCGTCCAAAAGCCGTAGTACCACTTCCACTTCCGGTGATGCCTCAAAGGT
>JALSJG010000233.1 GCA_026989475.1 Thermaceae bacterium
AGCTCCTCGCGGTCGCCGACCAGAAGGTGGGGAGCTACTCCCTCGGCCAGCGCCAGCGACTCGGCATCGCCGCCGCCATCCTCGCCCGGCCCCGCGTCCTGGTCCTCGACGAGCCCACGAGCGGCCTTGACCCCAACGGCATCCAGAAGGTCCACGAGCTCCTCGCCGAGGAGGCGCGCGGGGGGGTGGCGGTGCTGGTCTCCACCCACCACCTACGGGAGATCAGCGCCTACGCGAACCGGGTGGGCATCTTGAGCGGCGGGCGGCTGGTGGATGAGGTCGCGCTCCGTCCCGACCGGCCCCGCTACCGGGTTTTGGTCTCGGAACCCGAGCGGGCGGTGGCGCTTTTGAAGACGGTACCGGGACTCGCGGGGGTCAAGCTGCGGGGGGACGAGGTGCTCTTTGAGGGCAATCCGGAGCAGGCGGTCTTTGCCCTGGCCCGGGCGGGGATCGCGGTCCGCGAGCTCACGCGGGATCACTTCGACCTCTACGCCTATTACCGGGAGCGGGTGAGCGGTGTTTAGGTTCTACCTTTGGGAGCTCGAAAAGCTCTTTTTCCTGAAGCCGGTGCGGATCGGCCTGGCGGCGGCCTTCCTCCTTCCGGTGATCTGGTCGCTGGCGCCGGGGCTCGAGCGCGTGTACGGGCTGGTCCTGGTCTCCGGCTGGCAGGTGCCCGCGCTCAGCCTGCTCGCCGGCATGGAGTTCCTCTTTCCCTTCCTGGTGGCGATGGTGGCCGCTGAAGTCCTGGGCGCCGAGGTCGCGATGGGCACCCTGAAGCCGGTGCTCCTCCGCCCGATCACCCGGACCCGGCTGATGATCGTCAAGCTCGCGGCCGCCCTCAGCTTCCCCTACCTCCTTCTTTTCGCGAGCCTCCTCGGAGCGCTCTTCACCGGCGCTTTTCACGGATTCGGGGGCTTTTACGGGGGGACGGGTCTCGGGGCGGGGGGCTTTGCCGGGGTGGGCTATCTCGCGCCGGGCGCCGCGTTTGCCGAGATTCTCAGGGCCTACCTCCTGGCCGGCGCTACCCTTTTCCCAATCGCCGCCCTCGCGGTCTTTTACGCCGCCCTCTTCCTCTCCACCACCGCAAGCGCGCTGGCCACGCTCGCCACCGTGCTGCTCATGCGGATGCTGGTGGTCTTTCCCGCCCTTGAGCCGCTCCTTTTGACCCGTTACCTTGATCTCTACCTCCGCCCCGAGGCGGCGGGGCCCGGGCTTTTGCTCCTCTTCATCTACGCCCTGGGCTTTGGGGCGCTCGCGGTCTTGGTCTTTGAACGAAAGGACGTGTGAGCATGGCCGACCGGCTGACCCACTTCAAAGACGGCAAGCCGCGGATGGTGGACGTCTCCGAAAAGCCCGCCACTTTGCGGGTGGCCCGCGCCGAGGCCTTCGTTCGGCTTCCCGAGTCGGCGGCAAAGGCCCTCGGCGAGGGCGGGGTGGGCAAGGGGGACCCCCTGGTGGTGGCCCAGCTCGCCGGGATCATGGCGGCGAAGAAGACGAGCGAGCTCATTCCC
>JALSJG010000234.1 GCA_026989475.1 Thermaceae bacterium
AAAACGGGGGGCGTGGACGCCCCCGGCGCTACTGGCGGGCGGTGGAGGAAGCAGGCTGCACCGAGTTCTGTCACGGCCTCTTCACCCGTTTGCGCGAGGAACTTGGCGATCGGGCGTTCTTCGAGTTCCTGGTAGCGGCGCAGCTTCCCACGGTTTCCCCTCCCCGGGACGAGACCGCGCTCCTTGGCTGGCTGGTGGAGCGGGGCTACGCTCCCCGGCTCGCGGACGGCGTGCTGGAGCAAGGGCGCTGTCCCAGGCTGGCTTTGGCCCGCGCGTTTCCTGAACTCTGCCGGGCCGAGGCGGAGGCCTACGCTCGCGCGTTGGGCAGGCCAGTAAGCCTCGTAGCCCGAATCCCCGAGGGGGCACCGGCGTGCCGTTTCCTGCTGGGATAGGGATGGCACGTGGGCGGCGATGCCTACACCCGCGTGGCGTGCCGGGCGGCAGGCCGGGTCGCGGGTTCGCGCGGGGGGGCTGGGACGGTGGTGGGAGATCCCGACGGGCGGGCATTGCCCAAAGCCCCCTCGAATCCCCTTGTCTACTTCTTCGGACGCCTGCCCCCGCTGTCTTTCCCCTTGGCCTCCCTGTACGCCGTCTCGCCGACGGTGTCGCAGGTGGTCCTCCCCGGGCTGGCTTGTCACCGAGGGTCATCCGAAGCTCGGTGAAAACGGCCCTGTAGCCCCCGGGCTGTTTTCGGGGCGGGCCTTGGGGACCGGCGGCGGCGCCCCGGCATGCATTCACGCTCGGTGTCCAAGCCGACGGGCCTTGCTCTGCTACGAGGTCTTGGGGTAGCCATCGGCCGGGGGGCGAATCCTCGCTAGAAGGCTTGGATTTCGACCCCGTGGGCGATGAGGGCTTCCCGCACCGCCCGGGCGATCGCCACCGCCTCGGGGTTGTCGCCGTGGACGCAGAGGGTCTCGGCTCGGACCTGGACCCGGCCCCCGTCCAGGGCCTTGATCTCCCCTTCGAGCACCATCTCGACGGCCCGCTCGGCGGCCCGCTTCGGGTCCCGGATCAGCGCTCCCGGCATGCTCCGGGGCGCAAGCCGGCCATCCGAGAGGTAGGCGCGATCGGGGAAGGCCTCGCGCACGTAGCGGACCCCGACCGCTCGGGCCGCCTCCTCCATCGAGGTGCCGCCGAGGAGGACGAGGGGTACCTCGGGATCGTAGTCCTTCACCGCCCGGGCTACCGCGCGGGCGAGCTCGTCGTCTTTCAACATTCGGAGGTAGAGGGCGCCGTGGGGCTTGACGTGGTGGAGGGGAAGGCCCTCGAGCTTGAGGAAAGCGGAGAGGGCTCCGATCTGATAGAGCACGTCGGTGTAGGCCTCTTCCGGGGAGAGGGCGAGGTCCCGGCGGCCAAAGCCCACGAGGTCGGGATACCCCGGGTGGGCGCCTATGGCCACCCCGTGTTTTTTTGCGAGCCGGACCGAGCGAAGCATCACCCGGGGGTCGCCGGCGTGAAAGCCGGTGGCCAGGTTGACCGAGGAGAGCAGGGGGAAGAGTTCCTCGTCGTGGCCCAGCTTCCAGCGGCCGAAGGACTCCCCGGCGTCGGCGTTTAAATCAATCGTCCGCGTCATGGTTTCATGCTAAAGCGGGACCCCGGGAAAGGGGTCCCGCCGGGCGGGGCAGGCTTACTTGAGCTCTTGTCGCAAGGCGTGCACGTCCTTGGCCTTAAGCCCTTTTTCCCGCAGCGCTTTGATCTCCTCCGGTGTGAGGTCCTCGAAGCCCTCGGGCTTTAACTTTTCGTTCCCAAAGTTGTTGCGGATGTAGGCGACCACGGCGGCGATCTCTTCGTCCGAGAGGTAGGCAAAGGCGGGCATCAGGCCGTTATAGCTCTGGCCATTTACCTCGATCGGCCCCTCTAAGCCGAAGAGCACCACGAGCGCGGGGTAAGCGCGATCTTTGAAGAGGTAGGGGTTTTCCGCAAGCGGCGGGAAGGCCCCGGGCACTCCCTGGCCGTTCTCCCCGTGGCAGGCAACGCAGGCCCTCTTGTAGACCTCGACGCCAGCCACGTCCTTCTTCATCTGCTCGGCTGCTTCCTCGGGCGGGGGCGGGGGATTGGGGCCCATGTAGGTGCTGAAGTAATCGAGGAGAATGGTGAACTCCTCGTCGGTGAGCTCGAGCCCCGCATCCATCATCGAGAGAATCACGTCGCGCCAGGACTCGCGGTCAAGCCCGGCGGAGTCCAGTACGTAGCCGAGATCGTGGCATTGCTGGCATTTGGTAAAGGCGAGGTCCCGCCCGGGACCCGGGGGCAGCTCGGTGAGTTGGGCTTGAACGGTTCCGAGCAGGAGGGTGGTTGCGATCAGGGGTAGGAGTCTTTTCATCAAGAACCTCCTTACCGGTATCGGGTAAAGCACGGGGTCAAAGGGGCCCCCGGGGAGTCAACCCCGGGGCCGGTCGGCTAGCTCACCTTAACCTTGATGCGATCGACGCCGTTCCACTCGTAACCCGAGGGATTCCAGTGGATACCGCCGTTCAACGGTTGGGAACGCCCCAGCTTGTCCACCGCCCGTACCCAGATCTCGCGCTCGCCAGGAGAGAGGGCCACGTAGGCTTCGAAGTACGTCCAGGCAAAGGGGCTTTTGCCCGGCTTGAGCTTGGCGGTGGACCAGGTCTTGCCCTGGTCGGTGGAGATCTCGACCTGCTCGATCGGCACCACGCCGTCGTTCCAGGCCACGCCCTCCACCTTGACCGTGCCCGCCTTGACGGTCTCGCCGTCGAGCGGGGCGAAGATCACGCTCTTGATCTTCTGATGCCAGTTGGGGCGGGAGTTTTCAAAGGTGAAGTCCTTCTTGGAGAACTTACCGGGCTCCACCGGGTAGATCGGGACGCGGTAGCGCGGGATCTGGTTGTAGTTGTAGGACTCGTGGGCCTCAAAGCGGATCGTCCCGATCCACTTCACGTTCATGGTGCCGTAGTAGCCCGGGACGATGAGCCGTACCGGACCGCCGTGCACCACCGGGATCGGCTCCCCGTTCATCTCGATGGCGAGGATCGCGTTTTCGCGGACGAACGGATCGGTCCAGGGCAGGCTGTGCTCGAAGTCGGGTTTGGTGCCGGCCGGTTCGTCGCGACCGTTGGCGGTGATGAACCGAGCGGCGGGCTCGTAGGGCTCGACCTTGAAGTGTTCCAGGACGTCTTTGAGCCTCGGGCCCTTCCAGACCGTCTGGGACATGCCGCCGTGCTTCCACTGGGTGCCGCTGGTCTTCTTCGCGTACTTGGCGTAGAAGCTCCGACCATTCCCGGAGCACTGGAGGACCATAAGAACCTCATGCTGGGGCAGTTCCTTGAGCACGCTGGCGTCGAACTTGGCCGGGCGCTTCACGAGACCTACGATCTCCACCGTCCAGCCCTTCAACGGCAGCGGCTCCAGGGTCTTGCCCCCCGCGAGGACCTGGTTGTTGCGGATGAAGGAGATCTCCTTCGGGGTAATCTCGTGCTCGCGTAGCAGGTCGAGCGGGGTCTCGAGCACACCGGTCTTGGTGTTGTGGACGATTAGCCGGGGGTCCTTACCCTTGACCACCTGGTCGGCGGTGGGTTTCGCCTGAGCGCGCACCCGCATGACGCTGGGGAATAGCCCGAGCGTCGCTGCGGCGGCCCCGCTCCGCTTGAGGAACTCTCGGCGATCCATTCCGTTCACTTGCCTCTTCATTTTCGGTCCACCTCCTAATCGGAGTGCCGGGACTTTTATACCACTCCGCCCTTGCTCGCACAAGTGCCCGGGGTATGTTTCGGCGCTAGCATAAGGGCATGTCGGTTCGCGTCGCCCGGTTGCTGGTCTCTTGCGCCGACCGTCCGGGGATCGTGGCCGCGGTCTCCGGCTTTCTTTTCCGGCACGGAGCCAACATCACCGACCTACAGCAGCACTCCACCGACCCTTCCGGGGGCCGGTTTTTTATGCGGCTCGAGTTCGACGCCTCGGCGATCGCGCTCCCCCCGGAAGCGCTCGCCGCCGCCTTCGCCCGCGAGGTGGCGGCCCCCTTTGGCATGGACTGGCGGCTCGCTTATGGCGACGAGGTGAAGAAGACCGCGATCCTCGTCTCCAAAGCCGACCACGCGCTCTTAGAGCTCCTTTGGCGCTGGCGCCGGGACGAGCTTCCCACCGAGGTCACGATGGTGATCGGCAACCATCCCGACCTCGCCCCCTACGCCCGGGAATTTGGCGTACCCTTTTACCACGTCCCCGTGGGCGAGGGCGGGATGGGGGAGGCGGAGGCGCGGATGCTCGAGCTCCTCGATGGCCAGGCCGACCTCGTGGTCCTCGCCCGCTACATGCGGATTCTTTCGGAGCACTTCGTTTCCCGCTTCCCCCACCGCATCATCAACATCCACCACTCGTTTCTCCCCGCCTTCGCCGGTGCCCGCCCCTACCACCAGGCCTACCGGCGAGGGGTGAAGATCATCGGAGCCACCGCCCACTACGTCACCCCCGAGCTCGACGCCGGTCCGATCATCGAGCAGGACGTGGCCCGGGTCAGCCACCGCGACGGGGTGCGAGACCTGATCGAAAAGGGCCGCGACCTCGAGCGCCAGGTCCTCGCCCGGGCGGTGAAATGGCACCTCGAGGACCGGATCCTCGTTTACGAGAACAAGACCGTGGTATTCGTGTGAGCGCGTCCGGCCCTGGGGTTTTCGAGTCGAGGTCAGTACCGCCGGCCGGGGCGCGAGGGCGATGCGCCGTGCCTTCCGGGCACTTCGCCCCTGACGCGCGCCTCTACAGGTCCCCGGATCCGGTAGAGGGGTGGGGTGGAGGAGGCGAAGGCTGCGGCCCGCTGGACTGTCAGGGGGGCGGGGTAAGACGATGGGCGCGCTTTCCGACTCGCTTGGGTCCGGGGTCTACGCGTACGCGAAGGGCGGCCGCTCGGCGAGCACCCGTGAGAGGAACTTGACCTCCACAGGGTCGCGGACGGGGCGGAGGTCGAGGTTCGCCGCGCGGATACCCGGCTTTTGCGCGCGCTGGGCGTGGCCGAAGAAGGTTGGCTCGATCGGGCCCTCGATCCGGGCCTCGTTCACCGCCTCGAGGCGGCGGGCCTCGGTGGCCACCGCCACCTTCTCTGGGCCCTGGCCCCGGGCGACCAGCCGGGCCGGGTCACGCTTCGGATGGGCTCGATCTCACGAAACCGGAGCCGCGTAGGTCTTGGCCTCCTCGAACCCGGAGAGCGCCCGGTAGACTCCCTCGGCCAGGGCCTCGGCCTCGAACTCCCCGGCCTCGACGATGACCGGCGCCATCCAGGAAAGCCGCTCTTCGATGCGCTTGGCGACGTAGGTAAAGCGGGCGGCCCCGCCGGTGAGGAAGAAGGCGTCGGGGCGCGCGTGAACCGCCAGGGCGGCCATCTGCTTGGCCACCTGCAGGGCGTAGGCCTCGACCACCACCCGGACCTCGGGCGCCTCTAGCCGGGCCTCGATCGCCCGCAGGTCGTCGGTGCCGAGTAGCCCCAGGAACCCGGAGCGGCGGGAAAGCAGGTGGCGAGCGGCGTCAAGCCCCCGCTCCCGGACGAGCTTCAAAACGCCGTGAATCGGCGTGGTTCCGGCGCGGTTCGCGCTAAAGGGCCCCTCGCCCAGGAGGGCGTCGGTGGTGTCGGCCATGCGCCCCTTCAAAAAGAGCACCACGCTGCTGCCGCCGCCCAGGTGGGCCCCGATTAGGACCGCGTCCTTGAGTTCCCGTCCGAGCCTCCCGGCGATCCGGCGGGCGACGTAGCGGAGGTTCAGGGCGTGGACCCGGCTCTGGCGTTCGACGCCGGGCACGCCGGAGACGCGCGCCTCGGGGAGGAGCTCGTTGATCGTCGGGGGATCCACGACGAAGGCGGGCACCCGGTAGAGCCGGGCGACCTCGAGTGCAAGTGGCGCCCCCAGGTTCGCGGGGTGGTATCCGTAAGGGGCTTTCAGCGCGAGCTCGACGAGGGCCCCGTCCACCCGGTAGACCCCGGCCTCCATCGGCCCGAAGATTCCGCCCCGGGCGGCCACCGCGTCGAAGGGAGCCCAGGCCTTGGCCTGGGCCAAGACGGCGGGGAGTCGGGCTTCGAGGTCGCTTTTCGGGCTCGCCCCGATGCCGGCGGGAAGCTCGATCCGCTCCCGGATTGCCGGTTCCCCGCCCGCGAGTTCGGCGAGGGCGAGCTTGGTGCTGGTGGAGGAACCGGGGTCGATCACGAAGACCCGCACGCACTCAACATACCAGCGCCTTTTTGCCTAACCCGACCTTCACGCCCGGGGCGTACCTTTGGGAAAGGAGGTGCGTATGCGGAAGATCCCGTGGCTCTTATTCCCGCTTCTCTTGGCGCCGGCCTTCGCCTTCAACCAAAAGCAGGCGTTTCTCGAGAACGAGCGCAATACCATCGAGGTGGTGAAGCGGGCCGGCCCCGGCGTGGTCTACGTGGCGATCCGTACCAAGGCCAAGGTGGTGCGCCCCAAGCTCCCCCCGGGTTTTGAGGATTTTGCACCGTTTTTCGAACCCTTCGTCGTTCCCCCGCGCGAGGGCACCGGGTCGGGCTTCGTGATCGATGACGAAGGGCACATCCTTACCAACTACCACGTAGTGAAGGGGGCCGATGCGATCGAGGTGCGTTTTAAGGGGGACCCGAAACCCTACCCCGCCCGGGTGGTGGGTGCGGTTCCGCCAATGGACATCGCGCTCCTCAAGGTGGAGGCTCCGAAGGGCAAGTTGCGCCCGATTCCCCTGGGCGACTCCGATCGGGTGGTGGTGGGCCAGAAGGCGATCGCGATCGGGAACCCCTTCGGCCTCGACTTCACCGTGACCGAGGGGATCGTCTCGGCGGTACGGAAAAACCCCGGGGTGGAGTCGAGCCTGATCCCCTACCTGATCCAGACCGACGCGGCCATCAACCCGGGGAACTCGGGCGGCCCCCTACTCGACTCCCACGGCCGGGTCATCGGGATCAACACCGCCATCGTCTCGCCCAGCGTGCAGACCGGCGCGCCCCAGTTCGCGGGGATCGGCTTTGCCATCCCCATCAACCTCGTCAAGGACTACCTCGACGAGATGAAGGCGGGTAAGACGCTCACCGCCGAGGAGATCATCAAAAGCCGGCCGCGGCTTGGGGTGACGGTCTTGCCGGTGGAGGCCTACCCCGAGGCGATTCGCCGCCGGTTTAAGCTTCCCGGTCGCGGGCTCGTGATCCAGGAAGTGGAGAAGGGGAGTCCCGCGGAGAAGGCGGGGCTCAGGGGCGCCAAGGACCACATCTACGTCTACACCCCAAGCGGCGACGTGCTCGACTACGGCGTGGGCGGCGACGTGATCGTCGAGGCCGACGGGGTGCCGATCGAGAACATCAACGACCTTCGGGCGGTGCTCTTTGCCAAGCGCCCGGGCGACACCGTCACCCTGAAGATCATCCGCGACGGCAAGGAGCGGACGGTGGTGGTCCGGCTCGCGGTGGTGAAGTAGGGGGGTTGCTGCGCGCGGGGGGCCTTTAGGCCCCCCGTTTTCGTATCCTCGAAGCGTGCCGCGGGATTGGGAAGCCTATTACCGGGTGTTCGCGGGGCCCGACGCGCCGGCTTTCGTCGTCCGGGCCTACGCCGCCGAGCTCCCCGAGGGGCCGGTTTTGGACCTCGCCGGCGGGGGCGGGCGGAACGCGTTCTTTTTGGCGTCCCTGGGACACCGGGTCATGGTCTTGGAAAAAAGCCAAAACGCCCTTCTTCGCCTGGTGGAGCGGGCCCGGCGGGAGACCTTCCCGGTCCACGCCGTACCCTTCGACCTCGAGGACGAGGGCGAGCCGTTGCCCCCCGGCCCCTTTGCCGGGGCGGTGATGAGCTACTACGTGCACCGGCCTTTGCTCTACCGCCTCCACGAACGGCTGGTGCCCGGGGGGCTTTTGCTGATCGAGGGGTTCGACCGCTACGAGGCCATCCGGCGCGGCCGCCCCGAGAGCCCCCATTACTGGGAGCCGTTCGAGCTTGCGAGGCCGCTGCCGGGTTTTTCCCTACGCGCGTTCGGCCAGGGGTATCTGGCCCTTGCCCATCGGACCTGGGCGGTGTGGCGTAGACTCTAGGGTGTGAAAATCGCGGTGGATCTGGTCTCGCCCCGGGCACGGATTTTGCTTTGGGCGGGGTTGCCGCTTGGGCTCGAGCTCGACCCCTTTCCCCCCGACGAAAACCCCGAGGGCTACGACCTGCTCTTCCGCTTTTCTCCCGAAGCCTTCCCGGGGGACGAGCGCGCCCACCCCGGCCGGCGGGCGATCGAGGCCTACGGCGACCTTTTGATCCAAAAACGGCTCTTCCGGGCGCTCTCCATCCCCACCCCGCCCTTTGGGCGGGTGCGGGGGGTGGGGGAGTGGGAGGCGATGGTCACCGTCCACGGGCTTCCCGCCTGGCTGCGCGAGCGCAAGACCGGCCGGAGCACCTGGGTGGCGGAGCGGGAGTTCGAGCCCCCGGAGGGGCTTTACCTCTACGAGCGGGCCTACCCCTATGAGGCCGAGCTTCTTTTCCTCGCGGTGCGAGGGGAGGAGGGGGTGCGCTTTTTTCCTCCGGCGGTCCGGCGGGGGGAGGCCTGGGTCGCGCCCTTTCCTCTGGATAAGGCCCATTGGGAGGCGGTCCGCCGGAGGCTCGAGCACCTTCTCGCCGCCCTCGACCACCGGGGCGGGATCGAGGTGCGGGCCGGGCGCTACCAAAACGAGGTCTACTTCCTCGACTTCGCGCCCTTCCCCACCGAGCGCTCCCTCTTTGCTCCGGTATTCGCCGAGGCCCACCTCCGGGCTTTGCTCGGCTACGGGCTTCCTGAAGCCGGGATCCAGGGGTACGCGGGGGTTCGGCCGGTGGAGGATCTTTCGCGGGCCCTCGCCTTTCCTTACGCCTGGCCCTTCGTGCTCGAGCGCCCCTACGTCCGGGTTCGGGCCGATGACGAGGCGACCCTGCTTCAAAGGCTTCACGAGGTGGGGGGTGGCGCGTGAGCGTGTTTTCGTATCTGCTCGACGCGCTTAAGGCCCTTTTGCCCAAGGGCACCTTCGCCCTCGGTTGGGAGGCGATGCTCGGCCGGGGGCTCGCCCTTTTGCTTTTTGCCCTTTTGCTCTACGTCTTGCGGTATTTGCTGCGCCGGGCCTCGGACCTGGCCTTTAACCGCTTCGGGGCTCGGGTGCGGCGGGCGGTGGCCTGGTTTTGGAACCTGCTCTTTTGGACCGCGCTTTTTGCCGGTGCCTCGGCGATCTTCAAGGTCGGCCACCCCGAGGCGGTGCTCCTCGTGGGGTTCAAGCTCACCGCCGCTTACCTCGTCTGGCTTTTCGCCGAGGCGGGAATCGAGGTCTACCTCGAGCGCCGGGGCGTGGACCCGAACCTCGTGGTCCTGACCCGCTACCTCGCTTTGGTCTTGATTCTGGTCTGGACCGCCTACCTGGTCGCGGGCCGGGAGATCGCGCCCTTGATCGGGGCCCTGGGGCTCGCCGGTTTGGCGGTGAGCCTTGCGGCCCGGGACACCTTCTCCAACTTCATCGCCGGGGTGGTGCTCCTCGCCGACCGTCCCTTTCGCCTCGGCGACTGGGTTCGGGTGGGGGACAAGCTCGGCCGGGTCGAGGGCATCACCCTCCGCACCACCCGGATCCGCACTCCGGACAACGAGCTGATCGCGATCCCGAACGCCAAAGTGGCCGGAGGCGAGATCCAAAACCTTTCCGGCCCCTCCGCATCCACGTTCCGGTGGGGGTGGCCTACCGCTACGACCCGGACGAGGTGCGGCCGGTGCTCGAGCGCGCGCTCCGGGCGCACCCCGCGCTCCTTTCCGAGCCCGCGCCCGAGGTCTGGGTCCGGGAGCTCGCCGATTCCAGCGTGAACTACGAGCTCGTCGCCTGGATCCCCGAGCACGCGATCGCCCGGCTTCCCAAGATCACCGCCGAGCTCACCGAGGCGGCCAAGAAGGCCCTCGA
Source organism: Thermaceae bacterium (assembly GCA_026989475.1). GTDB lineage: Bacteria > Deinococcota > Deinococci > Deinococcales > Marinithermaceae > WFXV01. The sequence goes on from JALSJG010000234.1 coordinate 9,869, forward strand.
CGAAGCCGGGATCGAGATCCCCTTCCCCCAGCGGACGCTCTGGTTTGCCGAGCCGCTCAAGATCGTTCAGGAAAGCGCCTCCCAGAGCGAAAGCACCAGGGAGTGAACCCGGTCGAGCCCGGCCTCGGTGGGGGCGAGGCGCGGGCCCCTAACCTCCAGCCAGCCGGCTTCCAAAAGAGGCGCGGCGGCTTTCAGGATCGGCCCGCGGAGGGCGAGGCCGGTGCGGGCCTCGAGCGCCGCAAGGTCCAGCCCCTCGCGGGTCCTGAGCCCCATCATCAGCGCCTCTTTCGCGTGCTCTCCGGGGGGAATGCGCTCGAGTTTTGGGGCCTCGCCGGAAAGCCAGCGGAAAAGCGGGGGGTTCGTCCGTCGCACGGCGTAGAATCCGGGCTCAGAGGCGGGCTCGTGGCTCGCCGCCGCCGGGCCGAGCGCGGCCCAAAACCCCATCCGCCAGTAGACCTGGTTGTGCCTCGCTTCCTCCCCGGGGCGGGCGAAGTTCGCGACCTCGTAGCGGTAAAGCCCCGCCGCTCCCAGGATCGCCCGGGCGGCGGCGAAGGCCTCGGCCTCGCGGTCGGGATCCTCGCGGACGCGGGCGGCGAGCGGGGTCCCCGGTTCGGGGATCAGGGTATAGGCGGAGACGTGGCCGACGCCGAGCGAGGCGGCGGTCTTCAGGTCTTTTTCCACGTCCTGCCCCGGGAGGCCGAGGATCAGGTCCACCGAGACCCGAAACCCGGCGGCGAGCGCCTCCTCCACCGCCCGAAACGCCCCTTTGGCCCGGTGGGCGCGGCC
>JALSJG010000235.1 GCA_026989475.1 Thermaceae bacterium
CGCGCCCTGAGGGACCACTACCTCCTCCGGATCCGGGTGACCGGGGACCGGGCCCGGATGGACCTGGAGAGCGCCCGCGGGCTCGCGACGCCGGGGGCGATCCCCTGGAGCCGGGTTCGCTGGCGGGGGGTGGAAGACCCCCTCGAGCTCCTCTTTTCCCAGCCTCCCCAGGGCTCCGGGTGCTTCTGGCTTGGCTTCCGCTGGTGCCACTACGGCGCGTGGGAGCTGCCGCTACGCTTGCGGGTGCACGGCGACGAGCGGGGGACCCGACGCCTCGCCCTCACCCTGGATGCGATCGTCCCGCGATCGGCTCCGCTCAGCGTGCAAGGCGGACGGCTGATGCGTCTCGAGCTCGTCCCCGCCGAGACCCCGACCCGCCCGCGCCCGCGCTAGCGCACCAGGATCACCCGCGTAAGCTCCACCACCGCATCGCTCCAAAGGCGCGCCCGCACGCGCAAGACGAGCCTGCCCCGGGTGCTTTCGGGAACCTCGAAGGCGCCCTGCCAATCGGCCCCCGCGCCGGCCAGGGGGAACCGCCGGTCCCCCACCCAGAGCACCACCTCGCGGGCCGGGGCCAGCAGGTGCACCCGCGCGGGAACCCGCCGGGATCCGGGCCTCACCAGGAACGGGGTCTCCAGGGTTCCCCACGGCGCCTCGGGGTCGACGTCGAGCAGGAACGGGTAGCGGGCGCGCGGGCTGCCCGTCCGCTCGGCCACGACCTCGAATACCTGGATCCCGGCCCGGTCCCGGGGCACGGGTACCCGGCCGCGCCACAACCCCTCCTCACCGGTGGGGGCGAGCCAGCCGAGGATCCGGTCCCGCAGGTAGAGCGCCACCCGCTCGGGCCCGCCCCGCACCCGGACCTCCACGAGCGGGGCCGAGCCCGGCGGCACGCGTTCGGCCTCGGGCTCCACCGCGAGGATCGAGACCGGCACCGGCCGGAACGCCCGCCGGGGCGGGGCGGCGACGACGAGCTCGACCGCCGCCTCGCGGCCCGGCCGTAGCTCCACCTCGACCTCCCCGCGGACGGGGCGGTAACCGGGGGGGAGCCGCTCCGCGGGAAGGCGTACCCGGTAACGCCCGGGGCGGAGCCCCGAGAGCTCGAAACGCCCTCCCGCCGCGCTCAGCGCGATCACCCGACCGCGGGCATCCTCCACCAGGACCGGCACGCCCAGCCCGCCGGGGTCCCCGCCCTCCACCCGGATCCGCCCCACCAGCCGCGCGCGGACTTCCAGGGGGATCTCGAGCGCCACGGTCTCGCGCGCGCGGAGGGTGAGCTCCCTCTCCAAAAACGCGGGCACGAACCGCGCCGGCAGGCTCGCGGGGTCGACCCGGAGCCGCCGTTTGCCGGGGGGGAGCTCGAGCACGAACCTCCCCTCACGGTCGGTCTCGGCGACCACGCCATCCGCCTCCACCCGGATCCCCTCAAGACTCCCCGGTGGAACCGGGGCGTCGGGCAGGAAGCGGCCCGTCACCCGGGCGACCTTCCGGCCTCCGAAGAACGCGA
>JALSJG010000236.1 GCA_026989475.1 Thermaceae bacterium
TACACAGAATTCGACACAAGAAAGATTACGCTCTCGGCGTATTCGAGGCTCGCCGTACTGTACGTACACACAGTACGGAAGACGCGAAAAGCGCCGTCCAGGACGGCAGGAAAAAGGGCGGAAGGGAGCAAAAATGAGCCCCCGTTTCGGCCCTTTCCACGCTGTACGTACGTACTGTACGGACCCGGAGTTTTACGCACAGTACGCTTTACTTTCCTCCTCGCGAGTTGCAGAACGATAAGAGATGGAGTCCCTCCGCATCACCCGCCGGATCTCCGAGCTTTCCCCCGAGGAAGCCCGGGCCCTGGCCGGCGCGCTCTACGGCCTCCGCCGCCTCGCTCTCGACCGGGCGCGGCGGGGGCAGTGGCGCGACTGGCCCCGGCTCAAGCTGGTGGGGTCAAGCCAGTACGTATCGGTCCGCGCGCGACCGGGGCCCTACGGCTACCGCACCGAGCTGCTGCTCTATGGGAAAAGGCCCCGTCCCGAAAAAAACGACGCCGTTGCCCTGGCGAAACTCGCGGGCCTTCAGCATTTCGTGGTCGAGGAGTTAGAAGTCGTCTTCCTCGTCCGGGAGGCCTCTTATGCCGGAGTCAGGCCCTCCGAGCTGGCTGCTGCGACTGCTTGACGAGCTCGGCTACCAGGTGCCGCCCCGCGTGCAGCCCCTGGACGCCTACGTGGATCGCTACGGCGACGCCCGGTACGTCTTCGAGGTTGAGAAGAACGGGGAGCGTCGCCGGGTCGAGGTGCTTGAGGAGGACCTCCACCTGGTCCTCTACCGAAAACCTAAGCGCGAACCGCCCAGGCCCGACCCCCTGCTCGACCCCGAGCTCGCCCGCCTCACGCCGAACCGGGGTGAGTTCGGCGAGGTCTGGGGCAGGAGCATCCATCCGGTCTTCGTACGCGCCGCCCGGCGGGCCGAGCTCCGCCGGGCGACCTCCTGGTACCGGAAGGACGAGGCACCGGAATGGTTACGTGCTCGGGTCAGCGAGGTGGGGGGTGAGGGGGCGGGGGCGGGCTTGGCGAGGAGGTACTTCGTGGACCTCTCCAGACTGCCGGCGCGCTGTGAACCCTACCGGGAGGCCTTCGCGCAAGCGCTCCGGGCCTACCCGGTCGAGCCCGAGCTGCTCATGGCGCTCGTCATCCAGGAGTCGGGCCGCAACCCCAAGGCCCGCCGGCACGAGCCCCGGTACCAGGAGCGCTACGTGACCGGAAACCCGCGCTGGGACAAAGCACGGGCGCTCAGGCCCTGGCCACGAGCTGGGGACTCACCCAGGTCCTGGGTACCACGGCGTGGGCGCTTGGCTGGCACTACCCGCCGGACGCCGAAGGCGGGATCACCGATCCGGCGGCGAACCTCCGGCTCGGAGCCAAGTACCTGAAGCAGCAGCTCGCCCGCTACGGAAACGTCTACGAGGCCCTGCTCGCCTACAACGGCGGGAACGGGGCGGTCCTCGCTTACCGTCGGGGGCAGTGTTACAACTGCCGCTACGCCGAGAACGTCCTGGC